>NZ_DALZSV010000011.1:0-53797 GCF_032014955.1 Moraxella sp. CTOTU47724 | reverse complement strand
GACCACGGTCAGTTCATCGGATAGTCTCGATCAATTTATGCAGTTATGGTTGAGAGCAACGCCAGCAGAGCGTGATAAAATCCGTCAATGGGTACAAAAATAATCACCCAATGCGCCACCATGCGCCAAAACAACGATGCCAAGTGCATCGTTTTTTATGGTCTTTTACCACTGTTTACTTTTACCATTAGTTAATAGATAAAACAGACTGTACTTCAAGTTTATCGAGGGCTGGCTGGTTGATTTGTAGTTGCTGGATGCGGATACCTTGTTGTTGAAACTGATTAAATATATTGGTGATTACGCTGGCCTGCGCGTGACTAAAAGCAACTTGGATAGTATTGCCATTCTCGACCACTTGCGCATTGACAATACCTGATTGGCTAAGTATTTGTTTGATAGCATCGGCTTGACTGACTTGTTGGGTTTGGTTGGGATTGATGTTACCTGCTTGACTGCGTAGCCAAAACACATCTGCCATGGTGTCATCGTATTTTTTTTGTGCTTGGTTGGCTTGGCTATGCAGCGTCCAACCACCGACACCGACCACAAAAAAAAGCAAGAACATTGCCAATATCAGCAGCGCAATCTGATCACGACGTGATAAATTTTGAAAGGCATGACCCAGAGGCGTGGTTAGTTTTTGCAGGGATTGGCTCAGTGAGGCGTGCGGTTTCATAAATTCATCTCAGTCGTAGGTTTAGTCTGCCAATTCAATATCTATCATGGCAAGGGCACTGCCAGCAGAAGTTGGCGCCACTGCACTGGAAACCGCACTGGCAGTGTTCGAAGACATTGCAGCGGGCATAGCAGCATCCACAGACCCTAGCTTGGCTTTTATCCCTTTGTTTACCATGTCATTGACGGCTTTGTTTAATGAATCGGCGCTTGATGATAAAAGCTGCAGTTGTAAGTGATTATTTTGAAAATTAAGCTGCTTGGCGGTCAGTTGGTACTGCTGCAATACAGGCTGTATTGACGATAATGTCTCAAGTACGCTTGGCGTGGCTGATTGCTGGGTGGTTAATTTGCCAGATAACTGTCGCTGCAGCGTAAGTTTGCTACTAAGCGGCTCATTGGGGAACCACTGGGCATATTGCTGAGCTAGCAAAGTTGCGGCTTGTTTTTGCGCTTGGTTGTAATAATACCAACGAAGTGCATCGACCACAAAGGCTGTCAGCAGGGCACAAACCGTGATTAGGGCGATGACTTTGGCATAAGGCGCAAGCGTCGTTTTACCTTTGATTGTGGCAAAGTTAAAAAAATGTCTGACCGGGTCTTTGATTGGGGTAGACAACAACTCAGATGATGCAATGGATAAATTAGGCATACTAGTTAATTGCTGGGCAACGGTTTCATCGTGAGAACCCGTTAAATATAGCGTTTCTAGCATGGGTAATTTGGTGAGTACCAGCGGTAAAAAACTAACTGCCATGCCGTGATAAGTATGCAGTTTTAATAGCTGGGTATCTGCATCTTGGTAGTAGACCGCGCTTGTAGTAGGCGTAGCCCTCGTCTCTGCATTCCTCATGTTTGTGCTCGTATTTATGCTAGTATCAACTCTAGTATCTATTCTGGTATCTATGGTCGGCAGCAATAAAAAATCTGGCAGTAAAGCGACTAGCTCAATACCCGCCAACGAGGCAGCATTGATCCATGAATGAATATCGGCAGCATGAAGCCCAAATAACGCGGGGAATTCGCTGTTGGTTGAGGTTGGCTGGATTTTGACTTGTAAATCTTCTACCGACCCAATGCTAATATCTTCAAATAAATAGCGCCTGCCGGTGTCGCCCAAAGTGTTGAGCTGGCTTGCTGAGAGGGTAGGCTGGATTGTTAATAAACTGACACTAGGAAAATAGAGACAGGCTTGCAGCTTGGCTGATTGCGTGGTTTGCAGATTGGCAAGGGTCGCAAGCGTTTGCCAATTGTCAGCCGTTTGCCAAGTCTGGGTGGTTTGTTGCCATAAACGTAAGGCAGCATGCTGAGTTGGCAACCAAATATGAATCACAGAAGTGTCCTACACAAAATTGACAAATTAAATCACCTAACAGGTGGGAACAAAGCGTTTTATCTCAGCGGCAAGACTGGGTGCCAATATACCCATATCATATACACGCGCTTCAGCCAGCGCAAAACCCTCTAGCGGTTCATCCGTGAGAATATGGGCGATTTTGGCAATGATATTCATATGACAAACCACCACCATGCAGTCGCCAACCAATTCGCCTAGCGCATCCACGGCGATGTCTGCATCGTTATCAGGGGTGATGCCCTCATACGTGGTCACAGGCACATGGGGAAAAAATTGCTGGATTTGGGCAAGGGTTTGCTGGGCGCGGTTGTAAGGACTGACGATAAAATGATCGGGCTCAAAGTTTTCGGCAAGCCATTGTGCGGTCTGTGAAGCTTGGGCCTGACCCAGTGCTGATAAATTTCTTTCATGGTCTGGCAGGGTATACGCGCCTGCATCGCCATGACGAACTAAAATTAATTGCATATATTTACCTAAAAATATTTAAAGTTATGTTTGTCAGTTATGCGTTGGCCGTACTTGATGCGGCATGACAAATTCCACATCACTTCTAAATCCTGCTTCCATTAAGTTTAACGCAACCCCAAGCGGCGCTTTGTCTTCATAGATAATATCGTGCAAGGCATGAGTAATCGGCATATAAATACCCTCTTTCATGGCTTTTTCATTCACCTGCTGGATAGTATTAATGCCTTCCGCGGTTTGCCCCAGTTTTTTGATGGCTTGGTCAAGGCTCATGCCACGCCCTAGCATATTACCAATCTGGTAGTTACGGCTTAAGGTCGATGAGCAAGTTGCATACAAATCACCCACGCCCGACAACCCCAAAAAGGTCAGCGGATTAGCCCCGGCTTGGACGCCAAATCGGCTCATCTCAGCCAATGCGCGGGTTAAAATCATGGCTTTGGTGTTTTCTCCGATGTCATAGGCAGCCGCCATGCCCATGGCGATGGCATAAATATTTTTGAGCGCACCGCCAAGCTCCACGCCAATTAAATCATCACTGGCAAACACGCGAAAAAACGCACTGTGCAGCGCTTTTTGTACCGCGAGCCGTAGCGCTGCAGATTGGCTGGCAATCACGGTGGCAGACGGCATATTATTCATGATTTCTTTGGCGAGATTGGGGCCGCTCATCACGCCAAAAGCCACATTGGGTAATTCATCTGCGATCACATCACTCATTAGCGCAAAGGTATCTTTTTCCATACCTTTGGTTAAAGACACGATGGCTTGAGCGCTGATAAAAGGCGCAATTTTTTGTAAAGTTTCGCGAAACGCTGAGCTCGGCACTGCCACAAAAATCAAATCTTTGCCTTTGACGGCTGCTTGCAAATCATGGGTAAATTGCAGGCGCTCATCTAGCTTATGGTCCGGCAAATATTTTTTGTTGATATGGGTTTTTTGCATCGATTTGACGCTGCGTTTATCGCGTACCCAAAGCGTGACTTCGCAGCCATTTTTGGACGATAGATTTGCCATCGCCGTACCAAAACTACCACCGCCCAACACGGCAATTTTGAGGGGGGCAGGCTCGTTGGCGAGCTGATTGTCTAAGGCTGTCTCTATGTCTAAGTCTTTCTCTAATAGCGCTGTGGTGTCCGGTTTAGACTTTTTGACCGCTTTTTCAATGACGTCGGCAAACAGCTTGCTGGCTTTTTCACGATTGACATTCAGCTTTTCTAAATTTTCACTTAGATTGGTTGCTAACTGGGGTTTTTTCATTGAAAATCCTTGAATCCACTTGTCCTGCAAATACTGACAACAGGGCACCCTTTACATGAGCAAAATATATAAACGGCTAGCTTAGCCGTTGGTTTGTGCCATTATCATAAACAATAAATGGTGTGACGTCTATCTTAGAACGCGGTGGGATGGTCGACACGGCTGTGCCAACATAGACAAAAGCAATGACTTGGTTATCAGCGGTTACATTAAAGTACCGTTTGACCTCAGGCGCATTGGCAAGTGGACCGGTGCGCCATACGGTGGCAAACCCTTGTGCCGACAAGGCAAGCAGGAGATTTTGCACCGCACAACTACTTGCCGCTATTTGTTCCCAATGGGGGACTTTATCATGGGGTTTAAAATTGGTCACACACGCGATAATCATTGGCGCACGTAGCGGCATATTTTCGGCTTTGGTGAGGGTTTTCTCATCAGTTTCACCTTGTGCCATCGCGGTATTTTTTAATGCCGTGCCTAAGTTGTTGAGCGCTTGGTTTTCAAGCACAATAAAACGGTACGGGTTTAAATCCTTGTGATCGGGGGCAGATAGCGCCACTTCAATCGCTTGTTCGACTTGCTCGCGGTTGGGCGCAGGGGCGACAAGATTGCCGATTGAACGGCGCGATTTGATAAAGTCTAAAATTTCTGAATTTGTCATTTTTATTCCTTAAAGGTGTGATTGATTAGCGTTGCCATATTATCCGCTGAAGCTGATTGCAGTTGTGTTAAACCGTCAATCACGCCTTGCTGATTATCCAAGGTTTTATTTTGGCTAAGTTTAAATTTGGCTTCAAAATTATGAATGGTCAATTTAACCCCCACAATCGCGCGGCACATGGCATTGATATAATCACTTGGCGCATCACTTAAAGACCAAGGCTTATGACTGGGGTTGGTTTGTTTAAGCTCATGTTCAAAAAAATCCGTCATCGTCGCGACAATCTGCTTGATTTGAGTTGCGTCTGTGATTAGCTGCGGTGTCACCGAAAAAATTACCGATTGATAATTCCACGTCGGCACTTCTTTATGGGTCATCGCCTTGGTAGGATACCAATTTGGGCTGATATAATGACCTTGGTTGGTGAAAACAACTTTCCAGTTTTTAGCGTCAGTTTTTACAATTGGATTTACTTTTGCCACATGACCCATCAAATAGCCAAGCGGATTTTGTTCATCTACTTGCCAAAGTAACGGAACAGGGCAGATTTCAATCGAATCGCCGTTTAATGCCATTATATTTGCTAATGGCGACCCAGCAATAAAATCTTTAACTGCTTCAAAATCGGTTTGGGAAAAATCTTTGGGAATATACATCGTTAAAGCCACTCACCTGCATAACAATTAAGGCTTTGGATTATTTAAATGGTCATATCTTCTTTTTTTATCTCGTCCAAACGATGCTCCGCTTTGAGATATTCTTCTGATTGCATTTCTAACAGCCGTGAGCGCGTGCGCTCAATTTCAAACGCCAATTTTTGCCCATCATACAGTTGTAAAATCGGCTGTTCTGCGCGTACCAAAAGCTTGACGCGGCGATCATAAAACTCATCGACGAGGTAAATAAAGCGCCTTGTCGGGTCAGCGATAATATCGTTGAGTATGGGCACATCATCCACCAGCACCGTGCTAAACTCGTTGGCGATTTCAATAAAGTCGCTGGCTGAGCGCGGCTGCATACATAACGCCCGAAAATCAATGTACAAGGTGTTTTCGGTGCGACCTTTGATGGCGATATCACGACCATTGATATGAATGGGGTCTTGGATAATGTGTTGATTGTTGCTTAACGCGGTAAAGCGGTTGGCAAGCCAGTGGATGTTTTCTTTGGTCAATGGCGACACGTAAAGTTCGGCTTGCTGCAATACGCGCAGACGGTAGTCGATGCCACTGTCAATGTTCATAACCGTACAGTTTTTTTCAACTTCGGCAATGGCAGGTAAAAAACGGTCACGGTGAATACCATTTTTATACAAGCCATTTGGTGCGATATTTGATGTGGCAACCAAGGTGATGCCTTTTTTAAATAGCATGGTAAACAAATCACCCAAAATCATCGCATCGGAGACATTGGAGACAAAAAATTCATCAAAACAAATCACATCCGCTTCATTATGGATGATATCGGCGACTTTTTGTAGCGGGTCTTGTTGACCTTGTAGCTTGTTGAGCTCGGCGTGTACCCGTTTCATAAAGTGATGAAAGTGTTGGCGCATTTTGTTGTCGGCGGGCACCGACTCAAAAAACATATCCATCATCCAAGTCTTACCACGACCCACGCCGCCCCACATATATAGCCCTTTGGGCGGCTCAGTACGTCTTAAAAAACTAAATAGCCCACGTTGTTTGGCGCGGTTGTCCATGATTTGTTCATAGACATTGTCCAAATAAGTCATCGCAGCGCGCTGCTGTGCATCTTCGCTAAACTCACCAGATTTTAGCGCAAGCTCATAGCGTTGTAAGGGTCGTAAATTTGAGTTGGGCATGTTGTCTCTCAGCGTAAATTAAAAAGTTGTCAAATTTTCATTTCAACGTGCTTTGACGTAGGGGTATTCAATAAATAGATGCGATTAAATAGACGGCATTAAGGTGCCAGATAGCTCACGATGTCAAATACAGCAAAAATTTGAATCAAAAACACCCATCAAAAACACCAATCAGAAACTAGGATAAAATAAAAACTGCGTTATTTGCTACTTAACGCTTCAAGTAGCTGTTTTAATTCCCCTAATTTACCATGAAAAAAGTGCCCTGTATCGTCAATGATGTGCGTTTGAATACCAAAGTTTGCCCCAAATTGTTGTAGCGAGCTTGGCGTAATCACTTCATCATTCGCACCATAAATCATAAAGGTTTGTGCGGTGGGCAGTAGCAAATCTGAGGTGTCGTTTTTTTCAATAGAAGGGGCGATGAGTGCCAAATCCGTGATGTCAAAATCATCGACTCCCAAAAATGCGCCTTGTTCATTGACAAGCTGAGCAAGCTTGGCGGCGACAAATCCGCCAAACGAAAATCCGCCAATCCATAGCTTGCGCGCCTCGGTTTGGCTATGAATCCATTGCAGTACGGTTAACGCGTCTTCGATTTCACCTGTCACATTGCCATACTCGCCCGTTGACTGACCCACACCGCGAAAATTAAAGCGTACCACGTGCATGTTTTGGTCGCGGGCAAAACGATACATGGTGGTCACCACCTTATTCATCATCGTGCCTTCTTGCAATGGATTAGGGTGACAAAGAATGGCAACACGCTCAACCGACGCGGCGTTTGGGTTAGCAACACCCGTTGAGTCAGCTTGCCAAAGCGCGTCAACTTCAAGCTTACCGCAAGGGGCATCTATTAATTGCAAATGGGTTAATTGTGAATGGGCAGGTGAGCGCATAATCGTCCTAATCTCAGCAAAAAACTTTAAAAAAACCACCCATCATGCTAACCAATTTCACCCAAAATAGCTAGTTTGAAAATCAACAAAGCAGCCAATTGTTGCGCGGATTTTATGATTTGTAAGACCACTTGCGGCGGCTTAATTTTTACCACACACTAATACAAGCCACCGACCAGATTCTATTGTTGAAATGGTGAGTTTGCCTGGATTATTGATAATTGATGAGAACTTTAACACCGCTATTGAAAAGGGACAGCCTGCAGATCATGAAATCATCTCTCAAACCGTCTTTATTAAACATCACCACATTAAAAATTACAACTATCGCGCTATTAGCAGCAGTGAGTTTATCTGCTTGTCAAAGCACACCCACTAATTTACCCGTGCTACAGCGCGCGAACAACACATTAGAAACCACTGGGTTAGGCAAAAGCAAAAATATCGCCAAATTAAACGCGTTACATATCGCAACCGAGCAGTGCCGAGGGAAATCGCCCATCGTGTTGACCGATAGCTACCAGTATAATGGTGTGTTGGATGAAAACATGGGACGCGCGGCTGACCAAGCCATCGGTATGATTGGCAGTGTGTTTGGTAGCAAAAAAACCCTTGCCCGCGATGATGATTATGAATATACCATGACGTTTAGATGCCCCTAATTGTCAAAATCAAATCATCTATCAATAAAAAAAGGTTAGGAGAGCTCCTAACCTTTATTGTTTTTGTGTCACTGGCGATTTAACAAATGCTGATTAAGCTGTGCAATCACCGCTTTGTCGCCTAACTGATTGATACTGTCACGAATTTTTGGAATCGGCTCGGCAGCAATCGGTTGACTATCAAATAGCTTTAACAACCGCAGTTGTAATGCTGGCTCACCTTGCTCAATGACAATATCTACGAGGGTAGGCACGTCAAAGGGCAAATCCGAAGTTGATTGTGCCATTGCTACCGCATGATAAGCGCCATGTGGGTCTTGGTCGGTTATGATGCGGGTATTTACGGCTCTGTAAGCTTTTTCTGAGGTACCGCCTAGGACATTGATTTTGTGTAAACAGTTGAGTGCGGAATTATCTTGTAATTGTGCAATAGCAATGATGTCTTCAGCCTGCTCTTGCAAATAGGCACGTTTTTGTGCCAGTGCCTCTAATTGCTGCTCAGTCAGTGGCTCAGCGTTTTCGGCTTTTTTTAAGTTGGCATTAAATTGAATTTCTGACATGGCTATCCCCTTATTTATATGGTTATTAGATAAGGGTTTTTTTTATAAAATCAAATCCACCGGTTAGACGAGCACATTTTAATGACAATCAAGCTATTTAATCACAATCCAGCTATAATGAATCAAAATGACAAAAGGGCGTGCTATGTTAGTGTTAACAATAAATGCTGACCATATCGGTGTAAGGTTGCAAGATAACCTATGGGACATTGGGCTTACGCTAAAAGTAATTGCAGAGACATTGCACGCATTGCCACCCACCGAATTGGCATGGGAAACGGCGATTATGCGCATAGAAGATGCTATTTCACCGCTAAAACCTAGATTACCCAAAGATGAGTTATTAAAGGTGATAGGGGCAGAGGATTTACGCTTACTAGCGTTTGAGCAAGATGACAATGGCGGCTATATTCGGGCTGAGATGCTAGAAAAAGCTTTTGCGGTGCTGGCGGGCTATCGCTCACTGCGAGATTTGCCAGCTATGCCCAATGACCTAGCGTTTTATGCCAAGGTATTGCTATTACGAGAATGGGTACACCATCTGGATTTTGATAAGCTTTATTTGGGTTAATTGTCATCAATAAAAAAATCGCCAATAAAAAACGTCAATAAAAAAATCGCCAGTACGCAACCAGCGATTTTTTTAAAAAGGTAAGTTAAGGCTATGTTGAACGCTTACTAACCGGTATTTCTTAAGCCTTGGGCAATACCATTGATAGTTAAATGAACCAAGTTAAGCGCTGCGGTATAAGACGCTTCATTATCGCTAGTCGCTTCATCGGTGGTTTCAGTGGTAGAGCTTTCATCAGCAGTTGCTTCGCGAAGTTGTTTTAGTAAGGCCACTTGCAACCAGTTTAAGGCATTCAAATACGGCAAGCGTAGCGCAAGTGAGCGGGCCAATGTACGGTTATCATCCAATAGCGTTTCTTTATTGGTGAGTGTCAACAAGGCTTTAAGGCTGCGGTGATATTCTGCAGTAATCAGTGCAAAAATAGCGTTGGCTTCAGTGGCATCGTTGGCAAGCTCAACATAGGCTTGGGCGATTTCAATATCGGTTTTTGCCATGACCTGTGCCATATTTGATAACATGGCTTGCATAAAGGCGCTGTGTTGGGCGTTGTGTTGCAGTTTTGCTAAGTTTTCTGGGTTATCTGCAATCAGTTTTTCAACTGCGGTGCCAAAACCATACCACGCTGGCAGCATCAAGCGATTTTGCATCCAAGAAAATACCCAAGGAATCGCGCGCAAATCTTGAATACGCGCCAAAGACTTGCGGCTAGCAGGACGTGAGCCAATATTTAAACTGGCAATTTCTTTGACCAAACTTGTCTGCAAGAAATAATCAATAAAATACGGCTGAGTGATAAGCGCGCGATAGCAATTAAAGGCTTCATGCGATAATTGATTCATTAGGTCGCTATCAGGGCTTTCGCTATGGCTTGGCAATAGGCTCGCTTTTAGCGTTGCAGCAATCAGCGTCTCAAGGTTGCGTTCCGCGTTGCCCGCATCGGCATATTTTGCGGTAATAACTTCCCCTTGCTCGGTAATACGGATTTGACCATCCACTGAGCCTTCTGGTTGTGCCAAAATCGCTTCAAATGACGGACCACCACCACGACCCACGCTACCGCCGCGACCGTGGAATAGACGCAGCTGAATGGCATATTTTTCTGCCATTTCCACCAGCTGAATTTCAGCTTGGTATAGCGACCATTGACTGGTGACATAACCGCCATCTTTGTTACTGTCTGAATAACCGAGCATAATCTCTTGCAGATTGTCACGACTGGCTAGCACCGATTTGTACCAAGGTTTATCTAGTAACTCACTCATGATGCGGGTGCTGTTTTGCAGCGCTTCAATGGTTTCAAACAAAGGTACGATATTGATACGGCTCACGGGTACGCCATCTTTGACCAATAATAGCCCTGATTCTTTCAATAACAACGCCAATGCCAACAAATCACTTACTTGTTCCGCATTGGAGATAATGCTTTGGGTAATCGCTTTGTCACCAAAGCGATTTTTGATATCGGCTGCGGCCTGAAAAATCTCTAGCTCACGATGGGTTTGTGGCTCATAAGTGATATAGGGGTTGTATAAAGGACGCGCAGTTGCCAATTCACGCAGTAGCACACGTTGACGTGCGGATTCAGACAAAGAAAGATAATCTTCCAAATCGGCATGTTTGAACAAATCGTGAACCGTTTCGGCATGAATCCCTGAAAACTGGCGCAAGTCCAATGGCATCAAATAAAAACCAAATACTTCCACCGCGCGGATGATATCGGTGAGTCGTTCGTTAGCCAGTAACTCACTGCCATTATCTACCAATGACTGATAAACGACGTACAAATCATCTAAAAACTCGTCACAATCAGTGTAGGGCTCACTAAGCCCAAAGCGACAACCGTAAGACAAATCAAAGGTATGCGAGGTAGCGACTAAACGTGATGAGATAAACCCGATGGCGCGGCGATAAGGCTCTTCTTCTCTAGAGATATTATCTTCTTTGGATTGCTCGGAGAGTGCCAGTACCGCATCACTCACGTTGACATGGCGGATAGACAGCGGCAATTCTTGGTATAGCTTGCCCAGTTGGTCACGATAAAAGTAAAACACCGTTGCCGCTTGGCGTTTGAACGCATAGCGAAGAGTATCGGCTGACACAAACGGATTGCCGTCACGGTCGCCACCAATCCAACCACCGATATTAAGTAAGTTTGGCATGTCAGTATCGGGGAAACGCTCTTTTAACTGATAATCTAGTTTGCGATACAAACTTGGCAGGGCTTCAAAAAAACTTAAATCAAAATAGGCAATGCCATTGTCGATTTCATCTTTGACAGTAATTTTAAAATGGCGGGTTTCATTGGTTTGCCACTGCGACAATAACGTGGCTTCTAGTTGCTGCTCGATACGATGACGTTGATAGCCAATCGCAGTGTGGTATTGCTCAAGTAAGGCACGGATTTGACGGCGCAGTGATAAAATAGTTTGACGCTGAACCTCGGTCGGATGCGCGGTCAATACCGCACTGATAAAGGTATCATCAAGCTGTGCTTGCAACTCATCGCTGTCAATCCCTTGGGCTTTTAATTCATCAATCACATGGGCAAAACTACTTTTTGACGCAGATTCGTCTTGTTCGTGGGCAAGGCGGCGGCGCTCATGGTGCATGTCTTCGGCGATGTTAAACACTTGCGCAAATAAGCCACAAGCCCGAATGAGGTTCTTGCGCTGTTGATGGTTGAGCGTTGGCAAAATGGCTTGAATAGTCTGCTGGGGGTCTTCGCCATTTAACAGTTTATTAATGGTTTGTTTGACCGGTTCTGAGGTTTGCTGCTCAACGACCGTTATCAGCACGCGGCTAAGTAACTGGGTATCCGCTAGCAAAGGAGAGTCTTTATCATTGTCGATAAGCTCAACAAGTGCCGTATTTGACGGATGCGAGTTTAAAGGGGTTAAGCTTAAAACGTGAGGCGGTGCAAGGCTTTTTTCATTTTCAGCTGGGTTTGCGTTGGTCTGGCTCATGACTTTTCCCTTATTTGCTTTAGTCTAAAAAGTGTAACAGGACAATTATGTTAGCACAAACTATTATCACTATAAGAAATACTAATCGTTAAAAATTCGAAATATAAACAGCGTTAAAATTATTTTGGCAAGGCTTGACGTTATCGAGTCTATTTGCTATATTCAAAACGATACAAAACGTATCATTCGAGTTTATAAAATGAATTCAAGGAGTGAATTCAAAGAATGAATGCAATGATAGGCTTTGCTAAGCAATAAGATATTTTGCCAACCTCTGAAAACCAAACCTGCAAGCGACTTTCACCATCCGTTAAGATTCTAGCTAAGGACAGCCAATGAATTTCTCTGACTTATACCATCAATCCATCAACGACAAACAAGCCTTTTGGGGCGAGCAAGCCAAGCGAATCTATTGGCATCAACAACCTACCCAAATTTTAGATGATAGTAAGCTGCCCTTTGCCAAATGGTTTGTCGGTGGGGAAACCAATTTGTGTTACAACATGGTCGACCGCCATCTTGAAAACCGGGCAGAGCAAGATGCCTTTGTGTGGGTGTCTACCGAAATCAATGCTGAAATGATTGATAATTACCCCAATATTCAGAAAGCTTTTAAGGCACTCGGCAACCCTGTTGAACTGTATACCGACTATGCCAAACGCCGTTTAACTTACAACGATCTATACAAAGAAGTGAACTATTTTGCCGATGTGCTAAAACGTCATGGCATCGACAAAGGCGACCGTGTTGTCATCTATATGCCGATGATTTTGGAAGCAGCGTATGCCATGCTGGCTTGTGTGCGTATCGGGGCGATTCACTCGGTGGTATTTGGCGGATTTGCCTCGCATAACCTCGCCGTACGCATGGACGATGCCGAAGCCAAAATGGTGATTACAGTCGATGCAGGGCTGCGCGGCGGTAAGCTCATTAATTATAAAAACTTGGTCAATAAAGCGGTCGAAGAAGCCAAAGTCAAAACCAAGGTGCTAGTGGTTGACCGTGGCATTATGCCATACACAGCTGAGCCACAAGACATCGACTATGCTACTGAGCGGGCAATAAGTGCTGATAACAATGCCAAAGTCGATTGTGTTTGGCTAGAGTCCAATGCGCCATCGTATCTATTATATACCTCGGGCACGACAGGCACACCCAAAGGCGTACAGCGTGATACAGGCGGTCATGCAGTAGCCCTTGCCACTGCGATGGATTTTGTCTATAACGGTAAGGCTGGCGAGACGTTTTGGGCGATTTCGGATATCGGTTGGGCAGTGGGTCACTCGTTTAGCATCTATGCCCCTTTACTGACAGGCATGACCAGTATCATATATGAAGGCTTGCCAACCACGCCAAACCCGGGGATTTGGTGGCGAATTGTCGAAGCCAATAAAGTCAATATTTTGTTAACCGCACCGACAGGCGTGCGGATGCTACGTAAACAAGACGAAATGTGGATGAGCCGTCACGATATCTCAAGCCTAAAATCATTCTTCTTGGCAGGTGAGCCACTCGATGAGCCAACTGCCCAGTGGCTAACAGGTCACATGGGCGTGCCAATCATTGACCACTATTGGCAAACTGAGTCGGGCTGGCCCATCCTAAGCCATGCCCCAAAATTTGCAGACAATCCCGACCACAAGCCACACAAACAAGGCACACCCGGCTATCCGATGTTTGGATATGACGCCAAAGTCATCAATGAAACCACAGGCGAACCCTGCCAAGCCAATGAAAAAGGCATGCTGGTGTTAGCCGCACCTTTACCACCCGGTTGTTTGGCCACCGTTTGGCGAAATGACGAGCGTTTTATCAATGGCTATTTTTCACTACTCGATGGCAAACAATACGCAACATCAGACTATGCCGTGATGGATGAATACGGCTACTACTATATTCTAGGGCGAACCGATGATGTCATCAATGTGGCAGGTCACCGTTTGGGTACCAAGGAAATCGAGGAGGCCATCGGTCATCACCCCGAAGTCGCTGAATCGGCGGTGGTTGGCATCCATGACGAGCTTAAAGGCGAACTACCCATTGCCTTTTGTATTCTAAAAAATCATGACTTAGTAGCAGAAACCGAAAACCGTTTCCGCATTGAGCAGCAAATCGTGGGTGAAGTCGCAAGACAGTTGGGCGCCCTTGCTAAACCTGCGGCTATTTATTTTCCCAAAGCTTTACCCAAAACCCGTTCAGGCAAAATCTTACGCCGCTCTATCAAGGCACTGGCGGAAGGCAAAGAAACAGGCGACATGAGTACGCTGGATGACCCAACCGCGATTGAGGCGGTCAGACAAGCGATGGCGGATTATTAATGGCAATCAATAAGTTGTCAGTTAATAAATGGTTAGTGCTTAAAAATCAGGGGTGATGATGGTCATGGAAAATTACGCCTTACTGGCTTTTAGGCACGCGCCCACGCCGATAGTGGTATTAAGCTATCGGCGTATCAAAGCGCTCAACGATGCCTTTGCCAATTTGTTCGGTTATGCGCACGATGAGCTACTCAATCAATCGATGCAAAAATTGTTTCCCAGTGTCGAAGATTTTGAAAAAATTGGCAAAGAAGCATTAACAGGTTTGGGATTACAGGCCAATAGGCATTACTGCGATGAGCGCTTTATGCGTCACAAAACAGGGGAGATATTTTGGGCAACCACCCACGGACGCACCTTAACCCCAGATGACCCCTTCAAACTGGCGATTTGGCATTTTGAAAAAAAACCGCAAGTATTGTCCGAATCGCAGCTCACCGCACGTGAAGCCCAAATCGCGCAGTATGTGGTCAATGGCTATACCTGTAAAGAGATTGGTAAGTTACTTGGTTTATCCCCCAGAACCATTGAAGTGCATAAAGCCAACTTAATGAAAAAACTGGGTGCTCGCAGCAAAGGTGAGCTAGTCTCAAAAATTATTGTCATTAACCCTATGGCAACCGCCCAGCAAAACCACTCTAGCAAAACTACTCCAGAAAAAATACTTAAGTAATTAAGTATTATTGACAGTACCCCCCCAACTCATTCACACTGTTTTGCAACGCGTTTAACGCTATCTAACGCTATACACCCAACACGGTAAAAACAAGGATTGTTACGATGACTACCCAAACTGTAAAACAACTCATCAACGGCGAATTTGTCGAATCAACCACTAGTGAGTGGATTGACCTGAGCAACCCAGCTACCCAACAAGTGATTGCCAAAGTACCCCAAACTACCCCCAATGAAATTAACCAAGCTGTCGCGGCGGCTGCAGAAGCGTTCAAAACTTGGCGCAAAACCCCAATCAACACCCGCTCGCGCATCTTCTTAAAATACCAACAACTGATTCGTGACAACATGGACGAGCTTGCCGCCATGCTCACCGAAGAACAAGGCAAAACCCTAGCCGATGCCAAAGGCGATGTGTTCCGTGGTCTTGAAGTCGTCGAACATGCCTCAGGCATTGGCAACCTGCAACAAGGCGCATTTATCGAAAACGTGGCAACTGGCGTGGATATGTATAATATTCAGCAACCACTTGGCGTGTGTGCGGGTATCACCCCGTTTAACTTCCCCGCCATGATTCCACTTTGGATGTTCCCAATGGCAATCGCCACCGGTAACACCTTCGTATTAAAACCATCAGAACAAAACCCGATGGTCACCATGCGCTTGGTAGAGCTGGCGTTAGAGGCGGGAATCCCAAAAGGCGTATTAAACGTGGTGCATGGCGGCAAAGACACCGTTGATGCCATTTGTGACCACCCCGATATCAAAGCCATCTCATTTGTCGGCTCAACCGCAGTCGGCACACACGTCTATAACCGCGCCAGCCAAGCAGGGAAGCGTGTCCAATGTATGATGGGGGCTAAAAACCACGCAGTCATCCTACCCGATGCCAATAAAGAGCAATGTCTTAACCAACTAGCCGGTGCCGCATTTGGTGCCGCCGGTCAGCGCTGTATGGCGTTATCCGTGGTGATTCTAGTCGGTGAAGCCAAAAACTGGGTGGGTGACATCGTGGAACGTGCCAAAAAATTGGTGGTGGCAGCCGGTAAAGATGACAAAGACTTAGGACCTGTGATTTCAAAAGCGGCCAAAGCGCGTGTTGAACGTCTAATCCAAGCGGGCGCGGATGAAGGCGCACAAATCCTGCTCGATGGTCGTGGTATCAAGGTGGAAGGGTTTGAGAACGGTAATTTTGTCGGACCGACTATTTTGGATAACGTCACTACCGATATGACTTGCTACAAAGAAGAAATCTTTGGACCGGTGCTTGATATCATGTACGCCGATAGCCTAGATGAAGCGATTGCCATCATCAATGCCAATCCAAACGGTAATGGCACGGCCATCTTTACCCAGTCAGGTGCGGCAGCCCATAAATTCCAACAAGATATTGATGTGGGTCAAGTCGGTATTAATTTACCCATTCCAGTGCCACTACCGATGTTCTCATTCACCGGTTCTCGCGCCAGTAAGTTGGGTGACTTAGGTCCTTATGGTAAGCAAGCGGTGCAGTTTTATACCCAAACCAAAACCGTCACCGCCCGTTGGTTTGATGATGAAGCCAGCAAAGGCGTTAACACTACCATTTCATTAAAATAAATAGACGTTAACATTTAATATTTCGTGATTAAGACTGATTAAATTGGGCTATCAGGTTAAAAACGTTATAGCCAATATAGCCAAGCGTCGTGATTTTGCATTAAGTTAAAGCAACGCTTGGCAACGACTGATGGCATGGATGTAATTTAGCCATAAAAAGGAATTTACCATGAATTTTTCCCTTACCGAAGACCAACAAGCCTTTGCCGATTTGGCTGCTCAATTTGCTGCCAAATCGCTAGCACCTAACGCTGCCGAATGGGATGCCACGGGCTATTTTCCCAAAGACGTGTTCAAAGCCGCAGGTGAACTGGGCTTTATGGGGCTTTACACCAACCCTGATTTTGGCGGACTGGGCTTGCCGCGCCTTGATGCGGCAATTATCTTTGAAAAACTGGCATATGGCGATACGTCAACTGCCGCATTCATGACCATTCACAACATGGTCGCTTGGATGATTGGCGAGTTTGCCAAACCCGAGGTTGCCGAAAAATACTTGCCTGAACTATTAGCGGGCGAAAAATTGGGTAGTTACTGTTTGACAGAGCCTAATGCTGGCTCAGATGCGGGTTCATTAAAAACCAAAGCGGTCAAACAAGGCGACTATTACCACATTACTGGGCAAAAAATGTTTATCTCTGGGGCAGGGGCGACCGATGTGCTTATCGTGATGGCGCGCACCTCGGACAATGGGGCAAAAGGCGTGTCTGCCTTTATCGTTGATGCCAATAGCGATGGTATCAGCTACGGCAAAAATGAACATAAAATGGGCTGGAAAAACCAACCGACCGCGGCGGTGCATTTTACCGATGTCAAAGTCCCTGCCGAAAATCTACTGGGTGAAGAAGGACAGGGCTTTACCTTTGCCATGAAAGGCTTGGATGGCGGGCGTATCAATATCGCCACGTGTGCGGTGGGTACGGCTCAAGCTGCTCTCGACCGTGCGGTGCAGTATGTACAGGAGCGTAGCCAGTTTGGCAAAACCCTTGACCAATTCCAAAACGTGCAGTTTAAACTTGCTGATATGCTCACCCATTTGGTGTCGGCACGCCAAATGGTGCGATTGGCGGCGTATCATTTGGATAGCAAATCGCCCGATGCCACGGCGTATTGTGCGATGGCAAAACGCCTTGCCACGGATTTGAGTTTTGATATCGCCAACCAAGCGCTTCAGCTACACGGTGGCTATGGCTATCTACAAGAATATCCGCTAGAGCGTCATGTACGCGATTTGCGCGTTCATCAAATCCTAGAAGGCACCAATGAAGTGATGCGGATGATTGTGTCTCGCAAAATGATGGAAGATGGGGCGTTAGCAAGATTGCAATGAATTTAAAGGCATTTTAAAAGGAATTTACCATGTCAAATTACACCAATTTAAAATTAACCATCGACAATCACATTGCGGTTTTGACGCTCAATAATCCGCCTGCACACACTTGGACAAAGGACAGCTTAGCCAGTTTAAAGCAGCTCATTAGCGATTTAAACGCCAACAAGCAAGTCACCGCTTTGGTGGTGCATGGCGATGGCGAAAAGTTCTTTAGTGCAGGGGCGGATTTAAACAGCTTTGCCAGTGGTGACAAAGGACAAGCCGCGGAGATGGCAATGGCGTTTGGCGAAGCGTTTGAAGCGTTATCAAGCTTCCGTGGCGTGTCGATAGCCTGTATCAACGGCTATGCAATGGGCGGCGGTCTTGAGTGTGCGCTTGCCTGTGATATCCGCATTGCTGAAAGTCATGCCCAAATGGCACTCCCTGAGCTATCTGTTGGTTTGTTGCCATGTGCAGGCGGTACGCAAAACTTGCCGTGGCTGGTGGGTGAAGGCTGGGCAAAACGTATGATTTTATGCGGTGAGCGTATCAAGGCAGATAAGGCGCTGCAAATTGGTTTGGTGGAAGAAGTCGTGGAAAGTGGCAAAGGGTTAGAAACGGCTTTAGAATTGGCTCAAAAAGTGGCGAAGCAATCCCCCGATGCGATTGCGTCGAGTAAAACCTTGATTATGTCGGCACGTTATCAGCCACCAAGTTTTAACTGGATAAAGGAACGTGAGTTATTTATCAAGTTATTTGATGGCGATAACCAACAAGAAGGCGTCAATGCGTTCCTTGAAAAACGCTCGCCAGAGTGGAAATAAACAAAAACTATTTATGAGTGAAATTCAACTATTCTTCATAACCGATATTACCAATTTAGTTTTTGCATATGAGCACCCATTAAATGAAGAATGGGAAAATAAACTACTAATAAAAAATCATTATATTTATATTGATGATAAATTACTTAGATATTTAGCCGATAGTTTAGAATGGGTTAATTTTAGTGTTGATGATAAAGACGTGGTTTATCAAGGATTAGATTTTGAAGGTGTGAATACGCTTTATCCAAATCAAATCACTAGTTTTAAAAAGTTAATTTTGGCTTGGGTTGTACTTTTTGAAAATGCAAACCAAACATTTGATTTAAACCGTTTTAACCAAACTCAAACTTTTGATAAATCCACTGTTTTAAAGCAACTTTATCAATTAGTTGAGTTTTGTCAGATTGTTGAAAATAACCCAAATAAATGCTTAGTACATATCGGACTATAATAGGAAAATAAAAATGAACGAGGAAAATCAACAACCTGTAATATTTGAAACGATAGCCACCCAAGACGGTCACTACATCGGCACGATGACATTGAACGACCCGAAAGCCCTAAACGCCCTAAGCGTCGATATGTGCAAACTCATGGCAGCGCAGTTAGGCAAGTGGGCAACTGATGACAGCATCGTCGCCATTTTGCTCAAAGGTAGTGGCGAAAAAGCCTTTTGTGCAGGGGGCAATATCCGCAAACTGTACGACAGCATGATTGACACCCCGCCCCAAGTGCCTATGCAGCAGCCCAATCCGTACGGGGTTGAATTCTTCGAAAACGAATACAGCCTATACCGGCAAATGCACTTTTACCCAAAACCCCTTATCTTGTGGGGTAATGGCATTGTCATGGGCGGTGGTATGGGCTTGATGGCGATGTGTAGCCATCGTATCGTCACCGAAACCACCCGTTTTGCCATGCCGGAGATTACCATCGGCTTATACCCTGATGCCACAGGTTCGTGGTTTTTGTCGCGTATGCCTGCCAAAATTGGGCTATTTTTGGGCTTGACAGGGGCGAACTGCAACGCCAACGATGCGATTTTCTCTAGCCTTGCTGAGTATGCCGTGGCAAGTAGCGAATACGACAAAGTGATTAACGCGCTAAAACAAGCCAATTGGCAAGCTGACAGCAATTTACATGATATCGCAAGCCAAGCCTTAGCTAAAATTCATCATACTGAGCACTTAGCAGACAGTCATTTGATGAAGCATTTTAATACCATCCAAACGCTAGTGAACAAAGGCTCAGTGCATGATATAGACGCAGCCTTGCGCGATGACAACTTCACCAAAGTCAACGGCGAAACGGATAAATGGCTTACCAAAGCAGTCGAAACTTATCGGCACGGTTGCCCAGTCAGCGCAGCATTAACGGTTGAGATGTTTAAACATGCCAGCAAATTATCGCTTGAGCAAGTGCTATATATGGAGATGAATGCGTCGCTACATTGTGTCAATTACCCCGATTTTCGTGAGGGTGTACGCGCTTTACTGATTGATAAAGACAAATCGCCAAAATGGAGCAAAACCCTTGATGAATGCGATGCCCGCTATATCCAGTCACATCTTGCGTCAGCTTTCCCCAATAGCGAACATCCATTTGAGTCTTGGTTGGGTAGCGATTCACTCTCAGCAAAATTAGCCAAACTTGCTGTATAAAGTTTACAAACACCACAACATACAAGGAATGTATATGTCAAATAATCAACAAACAGCCATTAAAAAAATTGCCTTTATCGGACTTGGTAACATGGGCAAACCGATGGCAGAAAATCTCATCAAAAATGGCTTTGCCTTAAACGTATTTGACCTAAACACCGCCGTGCTAGACGACCTTGCCAAACAAGGGGCAAACGTGGCGACTTCACCTGTGGACGCAAGCAAAGAGGTGGATATGGTCATCACCATGTTACCTGCAGGTCAACATGTCAAAGAGGTGTATCTGGGTAAAGACGGTAATCTAGGCTTGCTCGATGTGGTGGGTAAAAATACCTTGCTGGTCGATAGTAGTACCATCGCAGCGAGTGATGCGCGTGAAGTTGCCGAAGCTGCGGCAGATAAAGGCATTCAGTTCATGGATGCGCCCGTATCAGGCGGTACCGCAGGGGCAGCAGCAGGGACACTCAGCTTTATCGTGGGCGGGCAAGCTGAGCAATTTGAGCAGGTCAAACCCGTTTTAGAGGCCATGGGAAAAAATATCTTTCACGCGGGCGAGGTCGGTGCAGGTCAAGTCGCCAAAATCTGTAATAACATGCTGCTTGGCGTGATTATGACAGGGACAGCCGAAGCCATGAATTTGGGCGCCAAAAATGGATTAGACCCAAAAGTCTTAGCCAGTATTTTGTCAGCCAGCACCGGTCGTAACTGGGCGCTGGAAGTGTGTAATCCGCATCCCGATGTTGGTGATGCCATGCCATCAAGCCGTGGTTATACCGGTGGATTTATGACTAAACTCATGCTTAAAGACATGAACCTTGCTAAACAAACGGCCGATGATACCAAGGTGGTGACACCAATGGCAGACCAAGCCACGGCACTGTATAGCAAACATAGCGAGCAACATGGGGATAAAGATTTCTCAAGCATTATGGCGCATTATGATGCGAACGTTCTGCAATAAGTTTTGGCATTCAGCAAAAAGCTAGGATTTTTTTCTAGCTTTTTTCTAGTCGTTAATTCAAAAGTTAACCCAAAAATAGGGTAGAATTAGCGTCAATTCCAATTTATCGCATTAGTTTTATTATGTCTAAGCCAACAGCACGCCCCAAAAAACCGAAAATTGTCTTTTTTGATATTGATGATACGTTGTACATCAAGCAGCAAGAAAGAGTGCCGCAATCCGCGATTGAGGCACTCAAACAATTAAAGCAGCAAGGCATTATGGTCGCTATCGCTACGGGTCGGGGTCGTGCGGTGTTCCCCAAAGCTGTGTATGAGCTCATTGAAACCGTGGGTATTGATGTGCTGGTCACCATCAACGGTCAATGCAGTCATCACCAAGGTGAATTATTAGCGCATTATCCGATGACCACTGCGCAAATTAAACTGATTACCGATTATGTTGAATCAAACAATTTATCGTATGCCTACATGACCGATACGGAAATTATCGCGTTAGCGGAGGATGATGCACTGTCAGAAGCTTTGAATTCACTTAAAATAGCTTACCGTACTGCCCGTCATGATGACATTGATTTGTCGATACCTATTTATCAAGTCGTGGCATTTCATCCTGACAACACGCAGGTAAATTTTGAATTTCCCTCGACTTTAAAAGTCATGCGCTGGCATAAAAACGGTATCGATATTCTAGATGCGACAGGCTCGAAGGCCCGCGGCATTGCGCAGGCGCTCAATAAACTGGGGCTGGATTTTGAAGATGCGATGGCATTTGGCGATGGGGTGAATGATATCGAAATGCTACAGACAGTCGGCTTTGGCGTGGCGATGGGGAATGCCCATCCCGATGTGAAAGCGGCGGCTGACTATGTATGTCCAGCTGCGTGGGAAGATGGTATCTATCAAGGCTTACAACATTTGGGTTTGTTACCACATTGATTAGCCAGCAAATGTTTAAGCCTCGCTATGTTATATAAAATCTATCAACAAAATTGCTTTGAGCGTTTTAACTTTACCTTGTCAAAAGTGTCAAGGATAACATTTAAATTTCCCCAAAAAACGCATCACGAATATCATCGGCAGCTTTTTGCATATCAGGTACAAACCCAATCAAGTCATCGAGGGATTTGCGCGTTTTAGGTGCGGTTGTGTACAGTGAGCCGATGTAACGACCTTGGGTGTCATTGATTGCCACAGCAATTGAGACCGCTTGGGCAATATATTCTTCATCAGAAATTGCATAGCGCTGCTGGGCTACCTGTTCAAGGCTTTGATTGAGCACATCCCTATCGGTAATCGTCGCAGGGGTGATAGCGGTTAACGATAAATTTTTTAGTAGCGTCACTCTATCATCTTTTGTGAGCGTACTGAGGTAGATTTTACCAGCCGCCGTACACCAAATGGGTGCTTGCGAATCAGTGGGCATATACACTTGTAAGGCAGAAGGACAAGGTACGCGGTCGGTATATACCATGTTGACGTAATAGGGTACCGCCATGCCACAGGTTTCACCGATTTTATCCACCAGTATTTGCAAAATCGCAAATCGCTGAATCGCCACTTGCTGGCTTTGCCACAGATGAATCGCCATATGCCGCGTACGCGATGCCGGCACAATCGTACCATTGATATCGACCCGCACAAAGCCTTCCTCTTGCAGCTGCTGTATCAGTCGGTGCATGGTCGGTTTTGGAATATCCAAAATCTCAGACAAATCCAGCGGCGATAAAGGACGCTGTGCCGCAGACACGGCTTCGATGATTTTTAAAACACGGGTAATAGAAGAAACTCGAGCCATTATAATTGTCTTTTTAAGTCTAAGGTCAGCACGTCGCCAGAAAAAATTGAAAAAAAATTTTGCAAAGTTGGCAGTGATTAAAGTGCAAGGTTTTTTGATTATACCAAAATTTTTTTAAACTTCACCTGCTATTTGCGGGTTCATCCTGCATAACCTCAGTGTTGCAGACCCAATATGCTTTCAAATTGAGCTTGCGGGCAATATCCGCTAATATAGTCGGCATTTAACGCTTGACCAAGCCACATTTATCAATACCAAGCCACATTTATCAATTTGGGGAAAACACATGCCGCGTTTTGTCAGTTTTAATATCAATGGATTGCGGGCGCGCCCACACCAGCTTGAAGCCATTCGCGATATCATCGCGCCCGATGTCATCGGGTTACAAGAAACCAAAGTACATGATGACGCATTTCCGCTAAAGAGCGTGCAGCAATTGGGCTATCATGTCGAATTTTTTGGGCAAAAATCTCATTATGGCGTGGCGTTATTATCACGACAAAAACCTATTTTTGTACAAAAAGGCTTTCCAACCGACAGCGACGATGCGCAGCGACGATTTATCCATGCGCGCTATGATTTTAATGGCAAATATATTGATGTGCTTAATGGCTATTTTCCGCAAGGCGAAAATCGCAAGCATGAAACCAAGTTTCCGATGAAGCGCAAATTCTATGCTGATTTAACCGACTATATCTTGCAGCTCAAAGCAGAACATCGCAGTATGATTTTGATGGGGGATATGAATATTGCGCCGCTTGATTTTGATATTGGTATTAGCGAGGATAGTGTCAAACGTTGGCTAAAAAATGGCACGTGCTCGTTTTTGCCAGAGGAGCGAGAGTGGTACAAAGCCTTGCTTGCGACAGATTTGCATGATACTTATCGGGCGTTATATGCCGACGGTCAAGCCCTGAGCTGGTTTGATTATCGCAGTAAAGGATTTGACGATGAGCCAAAACGGGGACTGCGGATTGACCATATCTTGATGACGCCTGATTTGGCGGATAAGCTCAACGGTGCAGGCGTCAGCTATGATTTGCGTGCCATGGAAAAACCCAGCGACCATGCCCCGATTTGGGCAGATTTTTTGGATTAATCAATTAAACAACAGTAAGGAGCGCTCTCATGCCAGTTGGCAATGTCGAACTTGTAAAATTAAACCCAGTGAAAGGGGTAAAAATTGGCATCACCGAAGCCCACGTGCGCTACGCAGGGCGCAAAGACTTAACGGTTTTTGACATCATAGCGGGCGCAAATACCGCGGTTGTCACCACGCAAAACCAATTTTGTGCCGCGCCTGTACAGTTGCTGCGAGAATTTATCGCCAAAGACAGTCCCCGTTATTTGATTGTCAACACAGGCAACGCCAACGCTGCCACGGGTGAAGACGGTAAACAGCGTGCCAAAACAACTTGTGTGGCATTGGCAGAAAAAACCGCTGTCGCGGCCGAGCAAGTATTGCCTTATTCCACCGGGGTGATTGGGGAAACCTTGCCGGCGGATAAAATCATCGCCGGGTTAGACAGCGCCTTAGCCAATTTAAGCGACGATAATTGGCTTGGCGCCGCCCACAGTATCATGACCACCGATACCACCCCAAAAGGACATAGCGAAATCGTGGAAATTGATGGTACAACTTACACGGTGACAGGTATCTCAAAAGGGGCGGGGATGATTCGCCCCAATATGGCGACCATGCTTGGCTTTGTGGCAACCGATGCCAACATTGAAAAATCATTGCTACAAAATATCTTGACCGACACGGTGAATCAGTCATTTAACCGCATCACGGTGGATGGCGATACCTCGACCAATGACTGCTGTACGTTGATTGCCACAGGACAAGTTGGGGAGGTGATTGACAGTGAAAATCACCCGCATTATCAAGCGATTTATGAGGCAATTAACAAGGTGATGATTCGAATCGCTCAATTAATTGTACGCGATGGTGAAGGGGCAACCAAATTTATCACGGTCAAAGTGACAGGTGGTGAAACCGCTGAAGAATGTGCCAAAATCGCGTATGAAGTGGCGCATTCACCGCTGGTAAAAACCGCATTTTTTGCTAGCGACCCAAATTGGGGGCGTATTTTGGCAGCGGTAGGTAAAGCGGGCGTGCTGCTCGACCAGTCAAAAGTGGCGGTATCACTCGATGATGTGCGTATCTGCGAGCGTGGCGGCTTGGCACACGACTATACCGAGGCGCGTGGTAGTGAGGTAATGAAGCGTCCTGAAATTACCATTCATATTGAATTGGGTCGTGGGCAGGCGAGTGATACTGTCTATACCTGTGATTTATCATACGAGTATGTCAAAATCAATGCTGATTATCGTTCTTAAAGTCAATCTTAAAGTCAATCTTAAAGTCAATTAAAGGTAACGAATGAAAAAACTAACCACCCTGCTTTTTTTGCTGACTACCGCTGTTATCTTACAAGGGTGTGTGCATAAAATTGTCACTGTCCCTGTCAAAGTTGCCTATAAGACCACCAAAGGGGTGGTCAAAGGCACGGTAGCCGTCGCTAAAGCGGTGATACCAGGTGATAGTGAGGACAAAAAAGACTAAACACAGGCTGTCTAGTGATTTATGTCACACTCATTCACTGATGGCATTGATGGCAATCGTGTATGGCAATCATGCGTAGCGTCTTTGCCGTAACATTTCATACAGACACAGTGACCCTGCTATCGCCACGTTTAAGCTTTCTTGACCATTGGGCTGTGGTAGGGCAATCGGGGCAGATTGACTAAGTAACCTCTCATCGACGCCTTGTCCTTCATGCCCCATAATCAAGGCTAGCGGTTGTCTCAAATCAGTCTGATAAATAATATGATCGGTATGTGAGCTCGTGGCAAACATCGGCACTTTGACCTTCATCAAAATCTCATCTACGCTGATGCCTTCATAAATCGTTAAACTAAAATTTGCCCCCATGCCCGCTCGCAAGGTTTTGGGCGACCACGCCGATGCGGTGCCCATCGTACAGACAATGGTTTTAATTCCCACGGCGGATGCGGTGCGAAATAGTGTACCCAAATTGCCATTGTCTTGGACACCATTGATGATTAAGCAATCGCTGGTAATGGGCTGATCAAAGTCTAAATGCGGCATGTCAATCATCGCCATGATGGGCAGGCTCTCGCCCAGCGTGCGAATCTCTTTATACAGATTATCGCTGACCGTTAACGTTTTTACCTGGTTAAGCCGACCCAGCAGGGCGTTGATTTCGTCATTGTGCAAACCACTTTCACTGACAATCACGGTGTCGGGCGTGAGATTGGCGTTGAGGTACGCTTCAAGCAAATGCGTGCCTTCAATCACGGTTTTGCCCAGTTTCTTACGCTGGCGCGACGCAGTGAGAAGGGCATGGGCAGTTTTGATGGTTGGGTTATCTTTTGAAGTGATAAGCATTATTTGACTTCTTTATGTAATTTTTTCACATATTCAACTTCGTTTTTTGCCCCCAGTACCACAGGCACCCGCTGGTGGATACTGGTCGGCTCGATATCCAAAATACGATTGACTGCATCGGTGCTCATACCTCCTGCTTGCTCAATCAGCAAGCTCATCGGATTGGCTTCATACATCAGACGCAGTTTACCCGGTTTATCAGGGTGTTTGGTGTCAAATGGATAACTAAAAATCCCCCCACGGCACAAAATACGGTGAATATCGCCCACCATCGCCGCCACCCAGCGCATATTAAAGTCTTTACCGCGCACGCCAGTTTTTCCCGCCGTAAACTCGTCAATATAACGCTGCATGGGTGGCAACCAATAGCGATAGTTGGAGGCATTAATCGCATACTCCTTGGTATCTGCGCTAATTTGCACTTGGTCTTTGATTTGCACAAACGCTTTGGTGTCTGGGTCAAGACTAAACATGGCGACACCCTTGCCAAGCGTGATTGACATCACAGTGGAGGTGCCATACAAAATATAACCCGATGCCAACTGCGCCGTCCCTTTTTGCAAAAAGTCCTCATCTGTCGCAGGGTACCCTTGGTTGTTGTAGGGTAAAATCGAGAAAATTGTACCGACTGCCATATTAATATCGATATTGGATGAGCCATCAAGCGGGTCAAACAGTACCAACACGTCGCCATCTTGATTGGCAGGGGTGGCGTTATCTAATTCTTCAGAGGCCACACCCGCGCAGTGTGGATTGCTGCTCAAAGCGTCTAGTAACAAATCATTGGCAATGACATCGAGCTTTTTTTGCTCTTCGCCCTGCACGTTTTGGTTACCCGCTTCGCCCAAAATATCTGCGAGAGCGCCGCGTTTGAGCAAATCGCTAATTTGAATACCGACTTTGGTAATGGTGGTAATGATGTCGGCAATGGCAGGTTGGGCGTTTTGCGCGGCAAGATAAGTTTCAAGATTTGACATAAGTAGACCTTATTATAAAATTATAAATTAACACCCTAAGCCAATCACATACGATTAAGCAGTGTGAATTTAGACCTGATGAATTAAAAAAAATATAGACAATTTGCCGCAAATTGTAGCACTTTTTGACCCGTCTTATCAGCGATAATCGCAAAATATTGGCGTATTTATTCCAGCCGATTTACGGTAAAATAGGCAAAATTTATACAAATAACAACAAATCTAGGTGGCTGATGAATATTTTAAACACCCAAACCCTATCCAACGAAGCGCTACAGAGCAAGCTTGATCAAGCGATGGCAAAGCCAGAACTGACCGCAGCAGGCGATTTGCGGCATTTTATCGGTGTAGAAGGGTTATCCAAAGCCCAGCTGATAGCCATCATCGAAAAAGCCAATGGTTACTTAACCGACAATGCCGGTCGCCCCAATAGCATCCGTAACAGTGATGAGCTTGAAGGCTGTACGGTGATGAATTTGTTCTTTGAGAATTCTACCCGTACTCGCACCACCTTTGATGTGGCTGCCAAACGTCTTGGCGCCAGTGTCATCAGTATCGATATTGCCAAATCCAGTACCCAAAAAGGCGAAAGCTTACGCGATACGCTGTGGAATCTTGAAGCCATGACAGCGGATATCTTTGTGGTGCGTCATTCATCGAGTGGGGCTGCGCATTTTATGGCAACCGAAGTCACCCCAAATATTGCCATCATCAACGGTGGTGACGGCTGGCACGCGCATCCGACCCAAGCCATGCTCGATATGCTCACGATTTATCGTGAAGCGCCAAGACCGTTTAAGGAATTAACGGTAGCGATTATCGGCGATATCAAGCATAGCCGCGTTGCCCGTTCGGACATTGCAGCGCTCAAAACCTTGGGGGTTAAAGAAATTCGCGTCGTGGCGCCAAAGACATTATTACCAAAAGGCATTGAACGTTATGGTGTCAATGTCTATAACGATTTGAATGCGGCGGTGGTTGACTGTGATGTCATCATTGGTCTACGTATTCAAAATGAGCGTATTGGCTCGCCGCTGTTGCCATCGACATCCGAGTATTTTAAAGCGTATGGCATTACCACCGAACGCCTTGCCCTTGCCAAACCTGACGCGCTTGTCATGCACCCAGGACCGATGAATCGCGGCGTTGAAATCTCATCAGCTGTTGCCGATGGCGAGCAATCGGTGATTTTAAAACAAGTCAATAACGGCATTGCGGTACGTATGGCGGTGTTGGCACTGGCTATGCAAGGGCAACGTGCCGCGCGCAGCGCATCTTAAATTTAGCGAAAAAAATGACAAAGTAGGCAAAACCAAAGTAGGCAAAACCATGACGCTTCAAAATCTTTTACCTGCCAACTGGCAATTTGATACCACGCAGCTTAACCCTATCGACAGCGATGGCAAATGGCTATTACCGCCGCTAGTGGATTTATGTGCGCGCCTGCGTGAACCTGGACACCAGTCGCATGGTACATTAAAATCAGAAGGCGCCGCGGCTCGAAAAAACGGTTTTTTGCATGTAGTTATACCACCCGATACCAACCCAGTGCTTGAGAATGGCTCATTACTGGCAGGCTTGCGAGAGCGGGCTTATCAAGATGGTGGTATTCATCTGCATATATTGGGCGCGATGACCGCAGGTCTTGAAGGTGAAAAACCCGCCAATATGCTTGGGCTGAAGCAAGGTGGCATCATCGGGGTCAGCAATGCTCGTCGCAAATTCGCCAATGATGACGTACTACTGCAAGCCCTTGATTATGCAGCGACCTATGGCATCAAAGTATTTTTTTACCCTGATGAACCCAGTTTATCCAAAAACGGCGTCGCCCATGATGGCTACATCGCATCTTATCACGGTTTGGCAGGGATTCCTTGGATTGCTGAAACGGTGGCGTTATCCAAGCAGCTGTTGATTGTCGAAGAAACAGGCGTATCGGCACATTTTGGTCAGCTGACCACCAAATCCTCGATTGATTTGATTCGCTGGGCGAAACAAAGGGGCTTGCCGGTGACCTGTGATGTGGCGATGCACCAGTTACATTTAACCGATGATGCGTTGATTGGTTTTAATGCCTTGGCGTATGTGTTGCCGCCCCTGCGTTCCAATACGGATAAAAAAGCACTGCAAGAAGGCTTGCAAGATGGCACGATTGATGCGATTTGTAGCCACCATGAGCCATTGGCAAAAACCGCTAAACAAGCGCCATTTGCGGAGTGCAAACCCGGTATTAGCAATTTTGATACTTTTATGGGGCTCGCTTGTCAATTGGTCAAAGAGGGTATTTTAACCCCGCAGCAGCTAGTAGAAAAAATCGCACTCAACCCTGCCAAAATCGCTGGAATTGAAGCTAGCTATCATCAAACGGGTGGGGCGGTGCTGGTTGACCCCAATCTGACTTGGACGGTGACAAAAGAATCGATGATATCGCAAGGCAAAAATACGCCATTTATCAATAGCGAACTGACAGGGAAAGTCGAGCAAGTCTATTTTTAGGCTTGTTTAAAGCTTGTTTTAAGTTTGTTTCAAGATTGGATACGGTAATTAATCATGCCAAAGGCGTTTAAGCAGTTACCCCCGACAGTGCCTAATAGGCATCATGCCAAGAACGCCATCATTATGGTCGCTATCTATGAGCTGGTAAAAGGATTGGTAGCGGTGGGGGTGGCGGCTATTATTTTTGTAGGGCATGATAAATTGCAATGGATTGCGCGGGTGGTTTCACAGGCGCTGCATCGTATCATGGGTATGGCACTGCACCACCAAATAGAAGCACTGAATCACTATGCTTGGGTCGCCAACCAAAATTGGCAAAAAGCCTTTTGGATAGTCATGGGCTATGCGCTGCTGCGTTTTGTGGAAACCTACGGTCTTTATCGAGATAAGATATGGGCGTATTGGTATAGTGTATTGGGCTATGGCGTGTTTTTGCCGCTTGAGGTTTATGAGTTATTTAGCCATCGGTTTAATTGGCTTAACTTTTTGATACTGCTAGTCAATATCGTCATTGTTGTGGTGGTCTATCGCAATATGCGCGCCAAAGGGTTATTGGGTAAAAAGATGACACAAGCTTAAGCTATCGATAAAAAAAGCGAGTAAAAAAGGGCAGAATCTGCCCTTTTTTACTCGCCAAACTAGCTGTCTGTTCTAGTTGTCTGGTCTAGCTATCTGGTTTATCTTTTTCGGTAATGATACGCGGGGATTTTTTGTTTGCATTGGCTGCAATTTTTGATTTGATAAAATTAAAAGGATTGTACGGGCTATCGAGTACGATAGCCGGTACAATCTGACGAATTTTAGCCATTACCGCTGTATTATCACCTTTCGCTTTGTCATCATCCGTTAGGATTTTTGACTCGACTGTTTGGGTGGTAGTAATTTCATTGCTAAAACTCGTGTCATCTAAATTACTAATATCCCAACGCATATTGTCAAAATTATTGGCATTTAAATAATTATCAATCGCAAATTTATGCTCGTCTGGGGCATTGCCATTTTGTGTGGATGAGGGATTGGCTTTATTTTCGCTATGACTGTCGTATTCACTGTTACTTTCTTCAAGCGTTTTTAGTGGATGTTTGTCATCTAACCCCTTATCATTTGACAAGTGTGTCTGATTATCATGACTTTGCTTAGCAACTGATGATTCATGTGATAATTCATCCGATAACTCTTCGTTATTTAAGGCATTAAAATCACGCGGTTGACTCGATAAGCTACCTTGACCTTTAAAATCAAGCGTACCATCAAAGCCAGTCGCTTGCTCGGCGTCGGTTTCTTTGATGCGTTTATCCTCATTGACCACGTCACTGACTTGACCGCCTGATAGACCTGAGCCTTCACGTTGACCGGCTAGTTTGTTGCCTTTACCTTTATCTTTTTTTCCCTTATCTGGCTCGATGTCTTCGGCATTTGGAGCCTGACGCGGTGCGATACTGTCAAAAATACTTGCCATCGACACATCAAAATTATATTTGAGCATGGCTTCACCACGCGCTAAGGTATTAATCCATTGCACAGTCCAAGGCGCGTTATTTTTAAGTTTTCGCAAATCCTTTTCATGCGGCAAAGGATAGGGCATATTTTGATAAAAATCCCAAAAACTATAATCATCGAGCGAGCGTTTAAGGACATATTCATCTTTGTCACTGGTGGTGATGAGATTGTTATCTTGTAAAAAGCTAATATAAGTGTACCAATTTGGCATCTCTTGGCGACCTAGCACATCACGCAGACCGGCTTCGGTGACGACATTGCCTTTTTTATGCTCACGGTACAACACGTTTAGCATATCCATCAAACTAAACAAAGCATGACGTGGGAAAATTTCTTTGGTCTCAAAAATGGTCAAACAGTAGCTGATTTGTACGCCAAGCAGGATAATATTCCAAGAAATATAAATCCAAAGTAAGAACAACGGCAAAATTGCAAATGCCCCATACACCGCTTTATAACTGGTAAAGTTATCAACAATTGCACCAAAGGTGAGTTTTAAGATTTCAAAGATAATTCCAACCACAACACCGGCAACCAGCGCATGTTTAAAACGCACTTGGCAGCGCGGGATAAACCAATACATGGTCACCAACCCCATCAGCACAATCGCAATCGAGCCGATTTGTACCCAAATCGCCCAGTCAATCCCATAACCGCCAATTTTTTGATTTAAAAAGCTCAAACTTTGCACGGTACTTGAGATAATCATGACGATGGCAAGCACAATAGGTAACAGGGTAATAATCACCCAGTAACGCACAAGATTGAGCCAGCTAGTCTCTTTTTTTTCAACACGCCAAATTTGGTTAAACGCGGTTTCAATCGTCATTAAAGTGGAAATGGTGGTAAAAAACAGAATACCCACACCGATAATGGTTAGATTCGATGAATTACTGGTAAATTGGTTGAGATACTTGGTGACCTGTAATCCGGTACTGGGCAAAATATTGCTAAATATCAAGTTTTGAATCTGCTCACGCGCTTCTGCTAACTGCGGGATGGTGGAGAGAATCACCACCAACAAGGTTAAAATCGGCACAATAGACAGCAGCGTGGTATAAGTCAATAACGCAGCTTTTTGGCTACAATTATCATCGATAAAATTTTTGATAAGATACATCAAAAACTGCACCCATTTATGTTTAAAAATGGATAATTTTTTTAGTTTGGCAATGAGTTCATTCATAATAGTTCTTATTGATAAAAAATTTCAAAGTTTGACCATCAAATCGGCGAAAAAGGCAGTGATTGTATGGCAGTATGGTATCATATTCAAAAAAATTGTTTATTGAATTACTGTGAACAGTTTTGGTGTTTTGCAATTGTCAATCTGGCTAGTAGATTGCCTTGATCCTGCCATCAAAATTCATCCATTAACATTCATCCATGCAAAATAGTTTAACGTAACAATTATCAAAATTGATGTGAGAAAAACCATGAGTCAACCTTATATTTTAGTCTTGTATTACAGCCAAAATGGCTCTACCAAAGATTTGGCGTATCTGGTCGCACAAGGTATTGAAGACAGCGGCACGGGCATAGCCGCTCGGATTCGCACGGTACCCAAGGTCAGTAGCGAGACTGAAAAAGTTGCGCCAAGTATTCCTGATGAAGGTGACCTGTACGCCACCATGGATGACTTAAAAAACTGTGTGGGACTGGCATTGGGTAGTCCCACCCATTTTGGCAATATGGCAGCATCGATGAAGTATTTTTGGGATAATAGCGTCACAATTTGGCTCGCGGGGGATTTGCAAAACAAACCGGCATCTGTATTTACCAGTACGGGTACCATGCACGGCGGGCAGGAGACGACTTTGACTAGTATGATGACGCCGCTACTGCATCATGGCATGGTAATTGTGGGAATTTCGTACAGTGAGCCTGCGCTCAATACCACGAGCCAAGGTGGAAGCCCGTATGGTGCAAGCCATGTCAGTGGCGCAAAGCATGATCACATCATGAGCGCAGACGAAAAAACATTAGCCATCGCCCAAGGTAAGCGTCTAGCCAAAATTGCCAAGGCATTACAAGCGTTATGAGAAAACAAGCATTATGAGAGAAAAAGACTCGCACTCACTATCTGCCCCCAAACCCATTTATCCCATCCACCGCCGCTTAACCATAGTATGGTGGGTTTGGCTGGGGTTTCGATTGCTGGCAGTACCGCTATTGACGCATTGGTTGGCAAGTGCAAAGCCTGCTATGGTCGGCGGGATTGCTTGGCAAGCTTTATGGTTGATACCTGCGCTCTTATCAACGCCTTATATTGTCAAAGGCAAAAGCCCATACGCGCTACTTCTGCTAAGTATGCTTACTTTTGTATATTTGGGGGGCAGTGGTATGGTTGCACTAAAATACGGGTATCAAACGCATTGGGGATTGATGGCTGTGTGGTTGGTGGATTTTGTTTTGCTAGGATGGGTCAATTACTGGTTATTTATTTTGTTAAAACGACTGCCAAAAATGAATGGCTAATTGCTAAAAGAGCGCAGCATGTCAGGTACGCTCTTTTTAGGCTAAAAAATTATGCTAAAACATCGTTAGGCCAACACATCATTTAGCCATTTACCGATAATTTTGAGTTGCGGCATACACACTTGATGCGCCATTGGATAGCTGTAAAACTGCGGCTGATAACCTTTTGACTCAAGCCATGCTTTGGCTTCTTGCCCAAGCTGTACTGGGACAACAGGGTCTTGTGTACCATGATGAATGGCAATGTTTAGATTTTTATTGGCATCACTTAAAGTTAGGCTGTCTTTGGTCGCTAAATAAGTCGATAGGGTTAACAGTCCGGCTAATGGTTTGTCATAGGTTAACGCGGTTTGATAGGCGACCGCACCGCCTTGTGAAAATCCAGCAATCACGATATGCTCAGGCGATACACCGCGCTCGGCTTCACGCGCGATTAATTCTCCAATCGAGCGGGCGGATTGTTCAATCTGTGCGGTGTCGATTTTGCGCTCAAGCGACATTTCCAAAATATCATACCAAGCTGGCATCACATAGCCTTGGTTGATGGTTACAGGAATGGCGGGGGCGTGAGGAAATACAAACCGTATGCCATGTTTGCTATCGAGTCCCAAGTCAGGGACGACTGGCTCAAAGTCATGACCATTTGCGCCCAGTCCATGTAGCCAAATCACCGCTCTATCAACAGGCAGATTGTTGGGATTGTGAATGACTTCAACCGTTTTTAATAAACTCATAAATTCTCCTTTCATGTGAAACACAAATGTCATAAAAATTAATTGTCATAAAAATAATTAGCCGATAGCTTAAAAATAGGGATAACGCTTGATTTTAGCTTATTCATACCACATTATCTAGGCAATGTTTACCATAAGAATAGCCTAAGTGAATGAAAGAACTTATATCGACTGCTGTACCATTAAATGATTATCAACCAGACAAGCCTCAAACAGACAATCACCATGGTGTGAAATTACCGGTCATGGCAAAAGACAGCTATTATCTGTCACGCCTTGCCCAGCAGTTAAAACAAATCAAAGACAAAGAAAGCGAAGACTATACGTCAAGATTTGACCGTTACCAAAAACAACTCAAACACTCGCAAGACAGGGTGCAAAGCCGTATCGCCAGTCTGCCAACCATACATCTCAACGAAGATTTGCCTGTCAGCCAACAAGCCGATAGACTCATCAAAGCCATCCAAGACCACCAAGTCATCATCGTGGCTGGGGAGACAGGCTCGGGCAAAACTACCCAATTACCTAAGATTGCCATGCTCGCAGGGCGAGGGGTAACAGGACAAATCGGACACACACAGCCAAGACGATTAGCGGCGCGTAGTGTGGCAAATCGCATTGCTGAAGAATTAAGAGAAACACTCGGACAGACAGTGAGCTTCAAAGTGCGTTTTACTGAGCAAGGCTCATCCGATTCCATTGTCAAACTGATGACCGACGGTATTTTGCTTGCCGAAATGGCGCATGACAAGTTTTTGAGCCGCTATGATACCATTATCATTGATGAAGCCCACGAGCGCAGTCTTAACATTGACTTTATCATGGGTTATCTCAAGCGTTTATTGCCAAAACGCCCCGATTTAAAGGTGATTATCACCTCGGCAACCCTCGACACAGCAAGGTTTAGCCAATATTTTTCTAGCGTTGATAGTAAAACCAAACAAGCGACGCCCGCGCCTGTATTTGTGGTTGAAGGTCGCAGTTATCCCGTGGAAGTGCGCTACCGTCCGTTGACGGAGGAGATTGTCACAGGTTCGGATGATGACAGCTTTGATGATGTCGAAGATAACTTGCCGCGAGCGATTACCGCAGCGGTGGAAGAGTGCTACCAAGACGCTGCCAGTAAAGGGCATGCTGACCAAGCAGATATTTTGATTTTTGCGGCAACAGAAGCGCAAATTCATGATTTGGCAGATATTTTAAATCAATATGCCCCCCGTCATACCCAGATTTTGCCGTTATTCGCCCGTCAAAGTTTTGCCGAGCAGCAGCAGATTTTTCACCCGACAGGCGGTCGTCGCATTATCATCGCCACCAACGTTGCCGAAACCGCCTTGACCGTGCCCAATATCCGCTACGTCATTGATTTGGGATTTGCTCGGATGTCACGCTATGACTATCGCTCGCGGGTACAAAGACTGCCGATTGAAGCGATTAGCCAAGCTGCCGCCAATCAACGCAAAGGTCGCTGTGGTCGTATCGCGGCAGGCGTTTGTATCCGTTTATATTCAGAGGAAGACTTTACCAGCCGCCCCGAATTCACCGAGCCTGAAATTCTGCGTACCAATTTGGCGTCGGTGATTTTGCAAATGGCAAACTTGAGTCTGGGTGAGGTAGAAAACTTTGACTTTATCCAGCCACCCGACAATCGACTGGTCAATGATGGGCGTAAACTATTAGAAGAATTGGGTGCGATTGCCACTAAAAAAACTGAAAATAGCCTAAGCATAGCTAATAACAATAGCAAAGGTCAATCCAAACGCCATCCAAATCAACTTACCAAAGTCGGTCAAATGATGGCAAAAATGCCCATTGACCCTCGTTTGGCACGTATGCTGATTGCAGGTGAGCAATACGGTTGTCTCAAAGAGCTATTGGTGATTGTATCGGGCTTGTCAGTACAAGACCCTCGAGAACGCCCGAGCGATAAGCAAACCCAAGCCGACCAAAAACACGCATTATTTCGCCAAGCCGACAGCGATTTTTTATTTTATCTCAGTCTTTGGCAGGCAATTCATGGTGCCTTATTTAAAAGCGGTGGATTTAAAAGCAGTGATCTTGACCGTCAAAAAAATGAAACGCTAGATGATGAAGCCGCACCAATCGCGCAAAGCCCGTATGAAAACGACAAACTAACCAACAGCCAACGTAAAAGCTTTGCCAAAAAACATTTTTTAAGCTCGCCGCGTTTACGTGAATGGCAACAAACCCATAGCCAGTTGTTGCAAATGGTTGATGGCTTAAAATTAACCATCAACCAAGAGCCAGCCAGTTATGTGCCTATTCACCGAGCATTGCTCACAGGTCTGCTATCGTTTATTGCCCAAAAAGTCAATGACGTCGATAAAAGCGGCAAGCTAATCAAAGCCAAACGCGGCGAGTATGTCACCGCGCGTCAGCACAAAGCCAAGATTTTTCCTGCCAGTACCTTGTTCAAACAAAATCCGCTATGGGTGATGGCGTTTGAGGTGGTTGAGACCTCGCAGGTGTTTATGCGTACCGCTGCCAAAATCGAGCCAGAGTGGATATTGGCGATGGCAGGGGATTTGCTCAAATACCATTATTTTGAGCCGCATTGGTCAGCCAAAACGGGGCATGTCAAGGCATACGCCCAAATCAGCCTGTTTGGTCTGATTGTGGTACACAAACAACTGATGAATTATGAGCGAGTCAATCTTACTGAGTCTCGAGAAATCTTTTTGCGAGATGCCTTGGTGTTGGGCAATCTGAATGCCCCGTCCACAGGCGATGGTAAAAAGGGCAAATTGCCGCCATTTTTGCAGCATAATATAGATAAAGTCGCTGATGTCTCCTTGATTGAAGATAAGCTGCGACGTCGAGACTTGCTGGTTGATGAAGAGCAATTATACGACTTTTATGCCAAGCGAGTGCCTGAGCATATCGCTAGCCGTAAAGTATTTGAAGATTGGCGAAAAGAAGTAGAAAAAACGGACCCACAGTTTTTATTTTTTAGTGATAAAGATGTACTCAACGAACAAGCACCCGCTACCCAAGCTTTCCCAGAAACGTGGCAACTGGGTAATCTGAAACTACCCCTGTCGTATATTTTTGACCCGACTAGCGACGATGATGGCGTGACCATTAAAGTCCCGCTCGTTGCCTTACCACAGGTTGATGCGGTTGAATTATTATGGGGTATTGCAGGGTGGCGCTATCAGCTGGTTTTGCAGCTATTAAAGACGTTGCCCAAAGATATTCGCCGTCAAATCGTGCCTGTGCCCGATACCGCCAAACAAATTTTTGACACGCTTGAAAAAAACCACCATGGCGGACTGCTAAGGCAACTGTGCCAAGCCTTAAACCAGCGCGGCGTGCGTGGGGCAAACAACCAACTTGTAGAGCCAAAAGACTTTAACCCAAGCGAGGTTGAAACCTATTTGCAGCCACAAATTGCGTTGGTCGATGACAAAAACCGCCTGATTGAAAAAGGGCGAGATATTGACGCATTAAAACTGCGCCATCAAGTCACCACAAGCCAAGCCGTCGCCAGTGGTAAAGGCGTACATAGCGAGTTTCCCGAGCATTTTAACTTTATGCAAAACCGCCACAGTGCAGGCGTGATGATCAAGCAGTTTTCGGCGCTGGTTGCTGATGGGCAGCCAAGCTATAGCGATAAAAAGGCTGTGTCTATTCAGCAATTTACCGATGTCAGTGTGGCACTCAACAAACACCGTCAAGGCTTGCTTGCTTTAATCGGCAATGAACTTGGCGCAAAAGCCAGACAGCTTACCAGCCAAATTGATAAAAACTTTAAACTTGCCTTTGCCCCACTCGGTGAGCTTGACAGACTCAAAGATTTACTGATTCATGCCACGCTTGATGCCACTTTTGAAAAATTTGTTGCAGAGTTTGACCATGAAAAATTCACGGCAGGGATTCATGATAAAGAGTTGGTGATAGCCATCAATCAGTTGCCTTTGACGTTGGATGAATTTAACCAAGCCAAAGCCGTGGTGCTTGCCAATTTCTTAAGCGTTGGGCAAAGTGTACTAGCCCAGCTAAAATTGGTGTATGAGCAGTGGCAGCAAATTCGCCAAAAACTGCTACTACTTGACCGTGATATTTTTGAAGAAAGTATCGAAGATATCGAAGACCAGCTCGATGATTTGAGTTTGTCGGACTTTGTGTATCGCATGAGTTATCAAGATTGGCAGCAATATCCGCGTTATTTGCAGGCGTTGTTGGTGCGACTTGATAGGCTTGAGCACAATTTGGATGCCGATCTTGATGCCGTTTATCAGCTCGATAAACACATGGAAAGGCTGTCTGTTAAGGGTAATGATGAGACAATTATGCCGTATCGTTGGTTGGTTGAGGAGTTTCGGATTCAGCTGTTTGCCCAGCCGATGAAAACCCGCGTGCCAGTCTCAGATAAGCGCCTAGAAAAATTGTGGGATGAGTTGAATGTTAAACATTAAAACAGTATTTGTAACTATTTTACTCCCATTCATCAGTTTAAATGTTTTAGCGATTGAACCAAAAACTATCACTAAAAATCACGGTTTATCACACTTAAATGATAAACCAAGTGACAAGATTACCATTGGTATTAAACCGTTTTTTGACCCCAAAATGAGAAAAATTATTATCAATGATTTAAACTCATTAGGTGGATTCGATGCAGTAGAACAAAATGTGGGTACTAAAAATATTCGCTATATTGTTGAAAATCAATTGATTCAGCAAGGCAATATCTCTGTTATAAAGTTTGATATGGTTGATACAGTAACCCAAACATCTTTATACGGTATCCAGCAAATACCAATCAAAGATTTTTCACAATCAACAATAGTAAGTCACAAAATTGTAGATAGGATTTATGAGTTGGTTAACACTAAAAGGGATTTTAGTTTAAAGATAAAATACGTTTCTACAAATTGAAAAATTCTTGAACATGATTTTTTAATTGATAATGCTAAAAATGGAAGTGATGGTTGAACGAAACAATCGTGATAAAATTTGGTAATTTATGCTAAACCTAGTAAAATAGTAAGATTAAATTATTTTCAAAGTGACGTCTATGCCAAGCCAACCGCAAGTTTTTAATCCCCAAGCTACCAATAAACCTGCCAATCACCACCAAGCCAATCATAACGAAAACCGTACTGTAGGTCAAAGCGCTAGCCAAACGGCGCACCAACTGGCTCAAGGTATAGTAACGACAAAAGCGCCTAAGATTGGTTTTGTGTCGCTTGGCTGCCCCAAAGCCTTGGTGGATAGCGAACGCATTATCACTGAGCTTAGCCGTGATGGCTACCAAGTCGCCAGTGACTATGATGGCGCAGATTTGGTGGTGGTCAATACTTGCGGCTTTATCGAATCTGCAGTGCAAGAATCGCTTGACGCCATTGGTGAGGCGATTACCAAAAACGGTAAGGTGATTGTCACCGGTTGCCTTGGCAAAGATGCCGAAAAAATCAAAACCATGCACCCAGCCGTGCTTGCGGTGACTGGCGCACATGCCTATGAAGAAGTCGTCAATGCCGTGTCGCATTATGTGCCCAAACCTGCACCATCAAAAACGTACGACCCAAAAATCGACCTAATCAATGATGCGGGCATTAAGCTTACGCCAAAACATTATGCTTATGTCAAAATATCCGAAGGCTGTAACCACCGTTGCACATTTTGTATCATCCCAAGCTTTCGTGGTGACCTCGTTAGTCGCCCGATTGACAGTATCATGACTGAAGCGGCTGCGCTCAAAAACGCAGGCGTCAAAGAGCTATTAATCATCTCGCAAGATACCTCAGCCTATGGCGTAGATCTTAAATATAAAACCAGTTTTTGGAATGGCATGCCCATCAAATCCAAATTTTACGATATGTGCGAGGCACTGAATCGTCTGGGTATTTGGGTGCGTTTGCATTACATCTATCCTTACCCACATGTCGATGCTGTGGTCAAACTGATGAGTGAAGACAAACTACTGCCATACCTTGATATCCCATTCCAGCATGCCAGTCCCAATGTGCTCAAAGCCATGAAGCGTCCCGCGCATAGCGAAAACGTACTAGAGCGCATCAAAACTTGGCGCTCGATTTGCCCCGATATTATCATTCGTTCCACCTTCGTGGTGGGTTTCCCTGGCGAGACAGAAGAAGATTTTGAATATTTGCTTGACTGGCTTAAAGAGGCGCGATTAGACAGAGTAGGGGCGTTTACCTATTCAGAAATAGAAGGCGCGGCGGCAAATGATTTGCCGAACCCTGTGCCAGAAGCTATCAAACAACAACGCTATGAACGACTGATGGCGCTACAGCAACAAATCAGTGCCGAAAAACTGGCTGAGAAAGTCGGTAAAACCTTAAAAGTGCTGGTTGATGAGATTGATGAAGAAGAAAATATCGCCATTTGCCGTAGCTATGCCGATGCGCCAGAAATTGACGGTCACGTGTATGTAGATAATATTGATGCATCGGTTAAAGTCGGTGAATTTTTGACCGTCACCATTGATGAAGCCAATGAGTATGACCTTTTTGCCAGTTTTACAGGTGAACTGTTATAAGGATAACAATTGTCATGTCTCAATCAATGTTAGCGTATGGTCTTTTAGCGATTGCGATTGTTAGTGAAGTGACTGGTTCAACTTTTTTGGCAAAATCAGAGGGGTTTAGCAAACCCTTGCCTACTATCATCACCATGATTTGTTTTGGCATTGCTTTTTATCTTCTTTCACAAGTCATCAAAATCATACCACTGGGGATAGCTTATGCCATTTGGTCAGGGGTAGGTATTGTGTTGACCGCTATCATTGGTTACTTTATTTTGGGTAACAAATTGGATTTGCCCGCCATTGCGGGTATGAGCCTAATTGTATTGGGTGTGATTGTGATTAATCTGTTTTCTCATTCAGCCACGCATTAATCACGCTTTAATAATCCACACATTAATATAGTACCTTGAATGTAGCGACTTGATAGTTTGATGGCTAAAGCCGATTGAATTTTTAAGGTTAGAATAAGGTAAAAATTAAAATGACTGTTGAAATTATCTTTACACTATCTAAAAACCGTTAATTTTGTTAAAATTTCGCCATTTGCATTATTTGCTATCCAACAGCCAACAAGAGGTCAACCATGTCTGATAAAGCTCCCCGTTACCAACGTATTTTGCTCAAACTCTCTGGTGAGGCCCTGGCAGGCAAAAATGATATGGGGATTGATTCAGGCGTATTAGACAATATGAGTCTTGCGATTGCGCACTTGGTAGGATTGGGTGTGCAAGTGGGTATCGTAGTCGGTGGTGGCAACTTGTATCGTGGCGCTGCGCTACAAAAACAAGGCTTGGTAGGCCGTGTCACAGGCGACCAAATGGGTATGCTTGCGACCGTGATGAATGGCTTGGCGATGCGTGACGCCTTGGAGCGCCGTAATATCAAATGCCGTTTGATGTCAGCCTTGCCAATTGGCGAAGTGACTGAAAACTACAGCAGCCGCAATGCCATTCGCTATTTACAGAATAATGAAGTGTGCGTGTTTGTCGCAGGTACCGGCAATCCATTTTTTACCACAGATACCGCAGCATGTTTACGTGGCATCGAGATTGAAGCCAATTTAATCTTAAAAGCCACCAAAGTCGATGGCGTGTATAACAAAGACCCAAATACCCATGAGGATGCCGTCAAATACGACGAACTTACCTTTGACCAAGTGCTGGATCAAAAGTTGGGCGTGATGGATTTGACTGCGATTGCCTTGCTGCGTGAGCATAACGTACCGCTGCAAGTATTTGATATGGCAAAACCCAACGCGCTGCTTCATGTGGTGATGGGTGAGTCAGAAGGTACCAAAGTTATCAATCACTAAGATAGTTTATACACTAAAATAGTTTATACATTTGACATACATAGTTTTAAAAGGATACAACATGATTAACGATATTAAAAAACAAGGCGAAGACAAAATGAAAAAGGCGATTGAAGCCTTAGAAAATGCCTTTAGCAAATTACGCACGGGCCGTGCCCATCCTGGTATTTTGCAGGGTGTGATGGTGTCTTACTATGGCTCTGAGATGCCACTTAATCAAGTGGCGAGCATCAACGTTGAAGACTCGCGTACCCTGTTAGTGCAGCCTTTTGACCGTAGCATGGTGCAGGCAGTCGACAAGGCAATTCGTGAATCAGATTTGGGTCTTAACCCAATGAGCGCAGAAGTGATTCGGGTGCCATTACCCGCATTGACGGAAGAAACCCGTAAAGATATGCAAAAGTTGGCACGTCATGAAGCCGAAGAGCGCCGTGTATCCGTGCGTAATGCTCGCCGTGATGCCAACAATGCCTTAAAAGCCTTGGTAAAAGACAAGCAAATCTCAGAAGACGAGGAACGCCGCGCCAATGACGACATCCAAAAAATGACTGATAAATACATTGATAGCATTGATAAAATGCTCTCTAGCAAAGAAGCAGAGTTGATGGCCGTTTAATCGTTATTTATCCAATAAAAGAACCAATTCATAAGAAGTAGGTCATGGTTGAGTCAAAGGCAGCAATGCCACAACATATTGCCATCATTATGGATGGCAATAACCGCTATGCCAAAGCACATGGGCTACCAACCGGTGGCGGGCATATTGCCGGCAAAGATAATTTAGACCCTTTGGTTGAGCATTGTATGGATATTGGTATACGTGCGTTGACGGTGTTTGCTTTTTCTAGCGAAAATTGGCAGCGCCCAGCCAATGAAGTGGCGCTATTAATGAAGCTGCTTGAGCAAACCGTCCATGACCAATTACCGCGGATGCTGCGTCATCAAATTTCTTTGCGCTTTATCGGCGATAGGGATGCCTTGACGCCGCATTTACGCGCGATTATGCAAGATGCAGAAGAGCAAACTGCCCATTTTACTAAAATGAGTTTGGTGATTGCTATCAGCTACGGCGGTCAATGGGACATCGTCAATGCCTGCCGCCAAGTCGCCAAACAAGTGGAAGAAGGCGCGCTTACTGCCGATGCCATTACCCAAGACGATTTTGCACGCCACCTGTCACTATCGGATTTACCAGCCGTTGATATGTTAATCCGTACAGGGGGTGATTACCGCATTTCTAATTTTCTACTTTGGCAATGTGCGTATGCTGAGTTATTTTTTACCGAAACGCTTTGGCCAGATTTCAAGGCGGCTGAATTAGACCAAATGATTGATATTTTCATGGGTCGTGAGCGTCGATTTGGTAAGACCAGCGAGCAAGTATTAGGTTTGAGCTTTTAGTTAATCAATAGGAATTGTCATGTGGGAACGCATTAGAACCGCCATTATTTTGTTAGTGATTGTTGGCGTTGCAATGTTTGCCACCCGCGAGCCTATTTTGATGTTGCCGCTATTGTTAGTCGGTGCAGGCTTTGGGGCTTTTGAGTGGTCAAAGCTCATGCCGTCACTTGAACAAAATCCCGACAGTTATGTACCGCCTACCACCCAAATTCCCACCAAACCTGCCAAACCAATTGATTATATGTATACCCTTGTGATGCTAGGGATTGTCAGTGTGTTATTGGTAATGGCAAAGCTAACTGGTAGTATAGCCTCTTGGGTATTTTTTTGGATGGTTGCGGCGCTGATTTGGTCGGTATCGATTGGCTGGATTCGCCATTATCCTAACAATACGCAAGCTTGGTATGGTAAGCATTTGTATGTCATCGGTATGATTATACTGTCATCCGCCATTACTGCGATGTATTATCTGTGGTCACTTTCAGCTTGGTGGCTACTATATGTGTTTGTATTGGTGTGGTGCGCGGATAGCGGTGCTTACTTTGTGGGACGAAAACTTGGTAGACGCAAGATGTCACCGCACGTCTCACCCAATAAAAGTGTGGAAGGCTTACTTGGTGGACTTGCTACGGGCACGCTGGTGGTGATTGGCGTCTCTTTTGGCTTGTTAAACGATTGGTCGATGACGGCTATTGGCGTGTTTTTGCTCTTATCGTTGCTCACTATCATCATGTCCGTGTTCGGTGATTTGTTTGAAAGTATGCTAAAGCGCCATGCAGGCGTCAAAGATGCCGGGGCATTGTTGCCAGGACATGGGGGTATTCTTGATCGCATTGACTCGCAGCTTTCAGCCGTGCCAATTTTTGCGTTGGGGTTTTGGGCGATGAAATTTTACGGCTTAATTTAATGCTACATTGCGTTTATTTTTCAAAAATTTTCATATCTGCTTAATATTAATTTGTTCAATTCCAATTTAACCAATATCAATTTATTCAATCCGCTAATGAGTGCAAGCTTGTTTTTCATTCAATCTTTTTTTGCGCAACTGCTTGTTGATTGATGCTTAAAAATCTTCTCGCATGTTAATATGCTTATAACAGTGGTAATTTGCCGCTGTAAACGCAAAATGTTATGTTTAACCGCCGTCTGCCCGCAACTTACTAGGTCATTGTAATGCTATCTTCAAGTCACACTATACCGCAAAAAAACATTGCTATTATGGGCGCAACAGGCTCTATCGGCGATAGTACGCTATCGGTCGTCAGTCAGCATCCTGATTTGTATAACGTGGTCGGGGTGACAGGGTTTTCGCGGCTGGATAAACTGTTGAGCATTTGCCAGCAATTTGAGCCAAGCTATGTTTGTGTTGCCAAAGAAAAGGAAACAGCATTTGCGCAGATGCTCAGCGAGGCTCATCTAAGCTGCAAGATTTTGATTGGTGAGCAAGGTCTGGTTGAGCTTGCCACGCTAGCAGAAGTGGATATGGTGGTTGCGGCTATCGTCGGCGCTGCAGGCTTGCCATCAACGCTGGCAGCGGCTAACGCGGGTAAAACGATTTTGCTCGCCAATAAAGAAGCGTTAGTGATGGCAGGTGAGCTGATGATTAAAGCCGTCAAGCAGTCAAATGCCAAATTGCTGCCAATTGATAGTGAGCACAATGCCATTTTTCAATGTTTGCCTACCGCGGTGCAACAACAGCGCAATGCCATTCATGACGATAACCATGGTATTAAAAAGCTTTGGTTAACCGCCTCAGGTGGACCATTTTTACACAAAACACTCGATGATATGAAACGCGCCAACGTTGCAGAAGCTGTCAAACACCCGAACTGGTCCATGGGGCAAAAAATATCGGTAGATAGTGCCACCATGATGAATAAAGGCTTGGAGCTGATTGAAGCGAGTTTTTTATTTGATATGCCAGTCTCTGAGATTGAAGTGGTCATTCATCCGCAAAGTATCGTGCATTCTATGGTTGAATACAACGATGGTAGTTTTTTAGCGCAGCTAGGCAGTCCTGATATGCGTACCCCAATTGCCCATGCTATGGCATACCCCAATCGTATCAGCAGTGGGGTGGAACGATTAGATATTTTTAAGTTAAGTAATTTAAATTTTGTCCGGCCTGATTTAGAAAAGTTTAAATGCCTTGGGTTGGCTTATCAAGCCATGCAACAAGGAAGCTATGCGTGTATCGCATTAAATGCCAGTAATGAGATAGCCGTTCAAGCGTTTTTAAATGGTGACATCTGTTTAACCGATATTGCCGATATCAATGAAAAAGTGCTATTGCAAGCCGAAAAACAGCCGATTGGGTCATTGCAAGCGATTTTGGCGGTCGATAAACTAAGCCGCGAACAAGCACACCAATGTATTGCCGATTTAAACGCTTAAATAATGCTTAAAAAAAGCTTAAAAATAGTTGGCAACACTGGTTGATAATCGTTAAGAATGACTACATAACTTATTAATATACCGATAGTTAAATTATTTTTAGCCTGTGATTTTGTCAAAAGGATACCCATGAATTTCATCTTGACCGTTTTAGCTGCGATTGTGGTACTAGGACCTTTGGTTGCGCTACATGAGTGGGGGCATTACATTGTTGCTCGGCTATGCGGTGTCAAGGTATTGACCTATTCAATTGGGTTTGGTCCAAAGCTGCTAAGCTGGACAAGTAAAAAAACGGGGATTAATTACGCTGTCTCTGCGATTCCGCTTGGCGGTTATGTCAAAATGCTCGATGAGCGAGAAGGCAAAGTCAATCCAGCTGAACGTCATTTAGCCTTTAATAACCAACAACCTTGGAAAAAAATCGCCATTGTCGCAGCAGGTCCGGTGATGAACTTACTGATTGCGATTTTTTTGTATTGGCTGCTATTTATCACTCCAACCCAAGTATTGGCGACCAAAGTCGGCAGTATTTTGCCCAATTCACCTGTCAGTCAAACCAGTCTAAAAGTCGGTGACGAAATTGTTGCGGTCGATAATAAACCCATTCAAAGCTGGCAAGATATTAATTATGCGTTAGCCGATCGCATGGGCGAGTCGGGGCAAGTTAATTTAACAGTGAATGGCACGCAAGGTCAAACCAATGTCGCCGTGCCAATACAGCGCTTTATGAAAGTAGAAGCGGGTAAAGCAACCAACCCCATTGATAGTCTAGGCGCGATTCCGTGGCAACCAAAAATTCCTGCGGTAATCGGTGAAATTGTCCCAAATAGCGCTGCCGCGCGTCAAGGTCTGCAAGTCGGTGATACCATCACCCGTGTCAACGGTCAACCAGTGAGCGATTGGCTGGCGTTTTCACAAGTTGTCAAATCCAGCCCCGAGCAGTTATTAACCCTTGAAGTACAGCGCCAAGGCAAAATTACTACCTTACAAGTCATGCCACAAGCAAAAAAAGATACCATGGGCAATCGATTTGGACAAATTGGCGCAGCGGCAGCAGCATCTAAGGTCACGCCGCCACCTGAGTATATAAAAACCATTCAATATACCCCCATCCAAGCGGTCGAAAAATCCGTGCATCAAACTGTCGATTTAAGTGCCATGACCCTCAAATCAATGGGTAAAATGTTGACGGGCACCATTGGGGTTGAAAACCTATCAGGTCCCATTACCATTGCCAAAGTCGCCAATCAAAGTTTTAGCATCGGTTGGGAAGCGGTATTGTCATTTATGGCGATTATCAGTTTAAGCCTTGCTGTGCTCAATTTATTACCCGTACCTGTGCTTGATGGGGGTCATATTGTCATGTATGCCTATGAGGCTATTTTTGGTAAACCTATGCCTGAAAAAGTACAAATGATGGGAATGAATATTGGTTTAGTTTTGCTTGCAGGTTTCATGCTGTTGGCGATTGGTAACGATATCTCACGCTTGTTTTAACCGACCCAAATTTGGCTAAAATATTGATTTGTAGTTTTGTTTTTTCGCTAGACTTTACGCAAAATTTAGCTTACCTTATGCCAGTAAAATTTATTTACGGATCTCTTGTACTTTGATAATACAAGTTACCCATCAAAGACAAACTATTACTAGAAGTTTAATCAAGTCACCCTTTTTGATAGCAGTTGTCATTTTTAGCGAACTAAATTTAGATTACCAAACCTAGATACAAACCTAGATAAATACCTTTGGCTAACTAATTTTGGATACCTAAAAGTGACAGGTTTCATGCATTATCTTTGGGCAGTCGTCAATTCGGAAACAAGTTATATGCGAAATTCAGCGTTATTTTTGGTTGCACCGTTAGCACTCGTTACCTCGTATGCACAAGCGGCAAATTTTACCGTGAGCGATATTCAATTTAATGGATTGACACGGGTATCCGCTGATAACCTCTATCCCGTGCTTGCTGTCAATACCGGTGAAGTAGCAAACGATGCCAATATCGCAGCTAGTATCAAAGCCCTCTATGAAACTGGCAATTTCTCAGACGTTAAAGCATCCCAATCAGGCAATAAATTGGTATTTGACGTGGTAGAGCGCCCAATTATCGCAAATGTCACTTATGAGGGTAATAAACTCATTCCAAAAGAAGCATTGACCGAAGGCCTAAAACGTATTGGTATCGTAGAAGGCAATGTGTTAAAACAGGCGACAGTTGAGCAAGTGCAAAATGAGTTAAAACAGCAATACAATCAGCAAGGTTATTATAATAGCGAAGTTAAAGTGACCCAAACGCCTTTAGATAATAACCGTGTCGCGCTTAAATTTAATTTTGTTGAAGGTAAAGCGGCGCGTGTTGTCGATATCAAGGTAATTGGTAACAAACATTTTAGCGACAAAGAAATCAGACAGGCGATGAGCATCAAAGAAAGCTCATGGATCAATGTGATTAGCAAATCTGACCGCTATGCCAAAGAAAAGCTTGCGGCAAGTTTAGAAAATGTCACCGCCATGTACCAAAACGCGGGCTTCGTCAAATTCACCATCAATGATGCCACTATTAATTTAAGTCCAGAAAAAGACAAAGTGTTTATTGAGCTCAATCTTACTGAAGGTGAGCAATATAAATTTGGTAATGTCAACTTTATGGGTACGCCCAACTACGATACCGACAAGCTTCGTAAGCAGGTGGCATTTAAGCCAGGTGAGCGTTATTCACAACGTCAAATGACTACAACCTTACAAAATCTTGGCACACTGTATGGTAACGATGGCTACTATTTTGCCCAAATCCGCCCAGTGCCCCGTATCAATGAGGACACTCGCACGGTAGATGTCGATTTCTTTATTGATCCTGTGCGTCCTGTGTATGTGCGCCGTATCAATTTTACCGGCAATAATAAAACCGCAGATGAAGTATTGCGCCGAGAAATGCGCCAAATGGAAGGCGCATTGGCCGCCAATGAAAAAATCGATTTGTCGCGCACGCGTTTGATGCGTACAGGCTTCTTCAAAACTGTCAACATGGATGTCAAACCTGTCCCTAATACCCCCGATCAGGTAGATATCAATGTCGCAGTAGAGGAGCAGCCATCAGGTACCAGTACCATTGCGGCTGGTTATTCACAAAGTGGTGGTATCACCTTCCAAGCAGGTTTAAGTCAATCTAACTTTTTGGGTACAGGTAATCAAGTCAATATTTCGTTATCGCGTTCTGAGACGTTAGATAGTTATAATTTGGGCTATACCAACCCGTACTTTACGCCAGATGGGATATCGCAAAGTGCCAGTATCTATACACGCAAAACCAAATATGACAGAAAAAACATTTCAAACTATGTCACCGATTCGTATGGCGGCACCTTAGGTTTTAGCTATCCGATTGATGAAAATAAGAGTTTAAGTGCTGGTCTCACACTTGATAGTACCAAAATCAAAGCAGGCGCTTTGTTAGCGGTATCAAACTATCAGTACTTAAAAGACGAGGGTAATCTGCAAGTAGGTTCAGACTCTGATGGCAATGAATCATTCGAATCAGACCCATTTAATACGGCTAGCCTAAATTTAGGCTGGAATATGAACACGCTTGACCGTGGACGTTTTCCAACCAACGGTATGTCACATAACGTCAATTTGGAACTGGCTTTTGGTGATGCCACTTACCAAAAACTGGTCTATCAAGGCAACTACTATCGCCCATTCCTAAAAAATACCGTACTACGCGGTTATACCAAGTTAGGATATGGTAACGATTTACCTTTCTGGAAAAACTTCTTTGCAGGGGGTTATGGCTCAGTGCGTGGTTATGAGAATGCCACTTTAGGCCCTACCAGTAAGCGTTATTACCCAGTGAAGAATTATAGTGGGGTCGATAATTACCCAGAAGAGATTGGCGGTAATGCACTCGCACAAGTGGGTACTGAATTAATCTTGCCAATGCCGTTTAAAGGCGATTGGGCAGACCAAATCCGTCCCGTGTTATTTGTTGAAGGGGCACAAGTGTTTGACACCACCAATAAATATGACCAAAAAATCACAGTGGGTGGCAATACCGTATCGCTATTAAATGAAAAAGACAATGACATGCGGTTTAGCGCGGGTGCTGGCTTCACTTGGATTACCCCAATTGGTCCAATCTCATTAAGCTATGCCGTTCCGCTCAACGATAAAGATAAAGATAAAATCGACAATGTACAGTTCGAAATTGGACGTACATTCTAAAAGGTCTATGTATATGAAAATAATGACTCAGTTAGCCACAGCGAGTATTTTGAGTGTATTGGCAATGCCAGTTTTTGCCAATACCGTTGCGGTTTGGAATTCCCAAGTTGCCATTAACAATACTAACATCGCCAAAACCAAAATTGGCGTGGTGAAAGCGGCGGTCAAACCAAAGCAGCAGCAGCTTGACAGCTATAAAGCGACCATTGAGCGTTTGCAAAAACAATATGCCACGCAAAACGCTCAGATGACCCAAGCACAAAAGGATGATTTGCGTAAGCAAATTCAAACCAACCTACAAAATTATGAACAGGTTGCCAGTCAAATCCAGTCCATCATTGATGCCAATGAGGCAGAAGTGATGCAGCGAATTGCCCCCAAAATCCAAGCCATTAAAGAAACTATTGTGCGTCAAAAAAATATTGATGTGCTCATTGATAATCGTGATAGAACGGTTAGTTATGTCAAACCTGAATGGGATGTAACGGCAGATTTTACCAAAGCGATTAACGATCAAGTAAAATAATATTTTTTTAAACTCAGAGGTTTTAGCAAAAACGCAATATTCGACTATTGCGTTTTTTATTTTGTGTGTAAAATTAAGGCAAATTTTAAGCAAACGATTGGAGTAATCAAATGGCGTTCACCCTCACACAAATTTTGGATTTTTTAGCTAGTGACGTCATTGACCAAGGGAATGCGCAAACCGACCAAGATTTGCAGAAACAAATTTCCAAAATCGCCTCTCTTGAGGATGCCACCGACAGCGATATCACGTTTATCGCCAATCCTCTATTTGAATCAAAATTGCAAACCACGGGCGCTGGTGCCGTGCTAGTCCCCGCATCCTTACAGGAAAAAAGCCCAAGCCATAGCGTTGCCATCGTGGTCAAATCACCTTATGCCGCGTATGCCAAACTGACCGCATTGTTTGAACCAACCCAAGCGTATCGTCAGACAGTCAACCCTAATTTATCGGACAGTTTGATTCACCCGACTGCCATTTTGGGTAACAATCTGCAGTTGGGCGACAATGTGCGTATTGGGGCGTATAGCCAAATTGGTGATAACTGCGTCATTGGTGATGGCGTCAAGATTGATGCCCAAGTCAATATTCAGCCCAATGTCGTGATTGGCGAAGGTAGCTTAATCGCGCCGCACGTGTACATCGGTCATGATTGTGTATTGGGTAAACATGTCAGCTTGCATAGTCATGCCAGCATTGGCAATGACGGGTTTGGCTTTGCCCCTAGAGGCAGTACAGATGAAGCAGGTTGGCAAAAAATTCACCAATTAGGACGAGTGATACTGGGCGATCATGTCAGCGTAGGCAGCCACACCTGTATCGATCGTGGTGCGCTGAATGATACGGTTATCGGTAATCATGTCATTATCGATAATTTGGTGCAAATTGCCCATAATGTAAAAATTGGTGCTGGCACGGTGATTGCAGCGTGTGTTGGGATTGCTGGCAGTACAGAAATTGGTAAACGCTGCATGATTGGCGGGGCATCAGGTTTTGCAGGTCATATCAAAATTTGTGATGATGTCACGATTACTGGCATGACGATGGTAACCAAATCGATTCACCAACCGGGGGTATATTCTTCAGGCATGCCAGTGATGCCCAATAGCTTATGGAAAAGAGCGTATATTAATTTTAAGCAACTTGGCAAACCAAAAAGTTAATCGTTACCTTTATCCATCAAATAATTTGAGAAAACAACTGTAAACTCAATCTTAAAACCGTTACAATGGTTGTTTTTCACAAATCTATTTTTTTGATAAAGACGATTTAAAAGTATAAAGGATATATCCATGGATTTTGATAAGTTGATTGATGAAGACATCGCTGGCCTTGCACAGATTGGGGTGACATTACCTCTCAATGCCGTTGTGTTACGTGATTATCTGCCTCACCGTTATCCTTTTATGCTATTAGACAGAGTCACTGCGGTAAAACCCAATGAGTGGATTACCGGTCTTAAAAACATCACCATTAACGAGCCTTTTTTTAATGGTCACTTTCCTGAAGAGCCTATCATGCCAGGCGTCTTAATGATTGAAGCCATGGCGCAGGTGGCGGGTGTACTGGGTTTTATCAGCAAAAATGTCAAACCAAGAGATGGTTATATTTATCTGTTTGCTGGGGTCGATAAAGTACGTTTTAAACGTCAAGTCATCCCCGGTGATCAGCTTATTTTACGTGCCGAAAAAACCATGGAGCGTCACAGTATCTATAAATTTAGTTGTACAGCGTGCGTGGGTGATGAGTTGGCAGCCAGTGCAGAAATCACCATTGCAGAGCAGCGTACCCAATATCACCAGTCATGACTTTAACGTCATTTTTACATGGCTTGAATAAGGCGCGTTTGAGTAAGCTATAACGATAAAATCTGTTTAAGTTAAGCAAAATCCTTGATAAAAATGGCATACTTTAGTAAAAATGCTATAATGTCGTTTTTATTTTAACCTACTGTTTATAGTTAGCTTTGCCTATGGTTTCAGCTAAATCTATATATTTAGTTATTTTTGATGTATTTAGTTCTTCTTGAATAGTAGGCTCGTATAAGGATTTTTCATGACGATTCACCCAACGGCGATTATTGATGCCACTGCAACGATACACCCGTCGGTCAAGATAGGGCCGTATTGCATTATTGGTGAACATGTCACAATTGGGGCACAGACCGTGCTTCACCCCCATGTCGTCATTAGCAAGTTTACCCGTATCGGTGAGCGTAACCAGATTTTTCAATTCGCTAGCATTGGCGAAGACTGCCAAGATCTCAAATACCAAGGCGAGGAGACGTGGCTAGAAATTGGCGATGACAATCGCATTCGCGAAGCCTGTAGTATTCATCGCGGCACGGTACAAGATAAAGGCATCACACGCGTTGGTAGCCGTAATCTGTTTATGGTCAATACCCATATTGCGCATGATTGCGTAATTGGCAACGACAACATTGTGGCTAATAATGTGGGGATTGCAGGGCATGTCCGCATCGGTAACCATGTGATTGTCGGTGGTAATTCAGGTATTCACCAATTTTGTAGTATTGATGATTATAGTTTGATTGGTGGTGCAAGCTTGATTTTAAAAGATGTTGCGGCTTTTAATATGGTATCGGGCAACCCTGCCAAAAGCCATGGTCTTAATATCGAAGGCATGCGCCGCAAAGGTTGGTCAAAGCAGACTATTGATTATCTGCGCCAAGCTTATCGGGTGATTTTCCGTTCAGGACTGACCAAAGAAGAAGCCATTGTCGCGGTGACCGAGCAGCTATTACCCCAAGAACCT
>NZ_DALZSV010000010.1:56686-59661 GCF_032014955.1 Moraxella sp. CTOTU47724 | reverse complement strand
ACGATTATACACAATGTGCTTTAGGCTTTATGATACCGAATGTTTGGCTAAAGTAAATGGCGCTTTGATTAAGCCTGATTAAACGCATGCCTTATATAGCCGCATAAATATAGCCGCATAAATATAGCCGCATAAAAAAATAACTCCATAAAAAACGCCGAATAAGTCATTCGGCGTTTTTTTAGACATAGTTTTAATTAGGCAAGTCGCTCAGCCAACCAATTTGGTAGTGCTTCTAATACGGCTGGCAATCCTGCCACATCAGTTGCGCCGCCTTGGGCAAAGTCAGGTTTACCGCCCCCTTTACCGCCAAGCTGCTCGCTTAAGTGTTTGATGATATCGCCCGCTTTGATTTTGCTGGTTAAGTCTTTGCCGACACTGGCAGTCAAGGCAATTTTATCGTCAGCCACGCCCGCGAGCACCACGATGCCATTATGCAATTTTGACTTCATGTCATCGGCAATCGTGCGTAATGCTTTACCATCCATGCCTTGTAAACTTGCAATCAGCACTTTTTGTCCATTGATATCTTGCACGTTGTTGATTAAGTCTTTGGCTTGGCTGCTGGCCAATTTTTGCTGCAAACGCTCAAGCTGTTTTTCTAGGTCGCGTGTTTTGTCGGTCATTTGATTGACACGGTCGGCGATTTCGTCGCGTTTGGCTTTGAGCTGACTGGCAAGTTGATTGAGCTGCTTTTCACCTTGCTGCACATAGTTGACTGCGCCCATGCCTGTCACTGCTTCGATACGGCGAATGCCTGCCGCGATACCTTGCTCACTGACGATTTTGAATAAGCCGATATCACCCGTGCGTTGTACATGTAGACCACCACATAGCTCGATGGAGAAAGGCTTGCCGTCTTTATCTACCGTACCCATCGACAATACGCGAACCGTGTCACCATATTTTTCACCAAACAGTGCCATCGCGCCTTTGTCTTGCGCTTGCGTCATGCTGAGCATTTCTACAGTGGCAGGTTGGTTGGCAAGGATTTGTTGGTTGACAATGTTTTCAATGGTGATGATGTCTTGCTCAGTCAAGGCTTTGTCATACGAGAAGTCAAAACGCAACACCTCACTATTGACCAATGACCCTTTTTGGGTGACGCCTGTGCCAAGATGCTCACGAAGGGCGGCGTGCAGTAGGTGAGTGGCGGAGTGGTTTTTGGCACTCATGGCGCGTACTTGGCTTGCGACGCGTGCTTCGCTTGACTGACCCTGGCGGATACTGCCCATTTTGACTACGCCATGATGGATGATGGCTTGACCAGATTTTTTGGTGTCTTGAACTTCAAATACACCGGTTTCGGTTTGGATGTCACCTAATTCACCGGCTTGACCACCGCCTTCAGCATAAAAAGGCGTTGCCGATAATACGATGACGCCTTCATCGCCCTCCTGCAATTGCTCAGCCGATTTGCCCTCAAGGTATAAATGGGTGATAGTGCTGCTGTGTTCTGCTTTGTCATACCCCAAAAATTCAGTGGCACTGTCAACTTGAATCAATTGGTTATAATCAACGCCAAATTTACCTGCTTCACGGGCGCGGGCGCGTTGCTGTGCCATGCCTTGCTCAAAACCGGCCTCATCAATGCTGATGTCGCGTTCGCGTACGATATCGGCCGTCAAATCGGCAGGGAAACCATACGTGTCATACAGTTTAAACACCGTTTCACCCGATAAAGTATCGCCAGATTTTAAGCTGTCTAATTCTTGTGATAGCAGTTTGAGACCTTGTGATAAGGTTTTGGCAAATTGTTCTTCTTCTTTTAAGATGGCTTGCTCAATGTTGGCTTGCTGTTCACGAAGCTGTGGGTAGGCGTCGCCCATGATTTGGGCAAGTGGCGCGACGAGCTTATAAAAGAAGTTGTCATTAGCGCCTAATTTGTTGCCATGACGAACCGCGCGGCGGATGATACGACGCAGCACATAACCACGGCCTTCATTGCTTGGCAGTACGCCATCTGCAATCAAGAAGGAAACCGAGCGAATATGGTCGGCAAGCACTTTAAGTGATGGCTCAGACTGTAAGTCGATATCGTTTGGCAAGCCAATCACTTGCGCCGCGTGCTGCATGAGATGGGTAAACATATCGATTTCATAGTTGCTATGCACGCCTTGCATGATGGCACTAATACGCTCAAGCCCCATGCCCGTATCGACACTTGGCGCAGGCAGTTTTTCAAGTGTGCCATCTTTTTGGCGGTTAAACTGCATAAAGACGTTGTTCCAAATCTCGACAAAACGGTCGCCGTCTTCTTCAGGCGTACCTGGCAGACCGCCCCAAATATGCTCGCCGTGGTCATAAAATACTTCAGTACAAGGACCACAAGGACCTGTATCACCCATTGCCCAAAAGTTATCCGATTGGTATTGACCGCCTTTATTATCCCCAATGCGGATGATGCGTTCGGCAGGCAAGCCCACTACGTTATGCCAAATATCAAAGGCTTCATCATCGGTGTGATACACCGTCACGTAAAGTTTATCTTTGGGTAGTCCAAGCCATTCATCCGATGTCAAAAACTCCCAACAAAATGGGATGGCTTGTTGTTTAAAATAATCGCCAAACGAAAAATTACCGAGCATCTCAAAAAACGTATGGTGACGCGCGGTATAGCCGACGTTGTCAAGGTCATTGTGTTTACCGCCTGCGCGCACACATTTTTGCGACGATACCGCACGTTTATAATCGCGTTTGTCTATCCCTAAGAACACATCTTTAAATTGGTTCATACCGGCATTGGTGAATAGCAGGGTAGGGTCATTGTGTGGGACTAGGCTCGATGATGCCACTGGGGTATGACCATTTTCGGCAAAATAATTGATAAAAGCTTGACGTATATCGGCTGAAGAAAACGGACGGCTCACAGCGGCTCCTTAAGATATTTCAAAATTAAATTTGGCATATATTATCAAAAAAATGTAAACATTGTATTTTAGCAGAATTCATTCGATGTGGATAATGCTTTTATA
>NZ_DALZSV010000010.1:53255-56586 GCF_032014955.1 Moraxella sp. CTOTU47724 | reverse complement strand
TCACCATCGCTTCTCGGCGTTTTTCCAGTTCGGCAAAATCAACCGCCAAATGAATCGAGCGATTAGGGATATCAATCTCGATGGTGTCGCCTTCATTGACCAAACCGATGGTACCGCCTTCAGCGGCTTCTGGGCTGACGTGACCGATGGATAAACCTGACGTACCCCCTGAAAAACGACCATCGGTGAGTAGCGCACAGGCTTTACCCAGACCTTTTGATTTTAGGTAAGAGGTCGGATACAACATTTCTTGCATACCCGGACCGCCTTTTGGACCTTCATAGCGAATTACCACGATGTCACCTGCGACAATTTGGTCTGCTAAAATCGCTGCAACGGCGTCATCTTGGCTCTCAAACACACGGGCACGACCGGTAAATTTTAGGATGCTGTCATCCACGCCCGCTGTTTTGACGACACAGCCACGTTCAGCGATATTACCAAATAATACTGCCAAACCGCCGTCTTGTGAGTAGGCAAATTCTTTGCTGCGGATACAGCCAGATTCGCGGTTGACATCAAGATTTGACCACGCATTGTTTTGGCTAAAGGCTTGCGTGGTGCGTACCCCACCTGGGGCTGCAATATAACGCTCACGTGCCTCGGTATTATCAGGATTCATGATATCCCATTGGCTAAGCGCTGCTTTGAGTGAAGTACTATGAACGGTGGGCACATCGGTTTGCAGTAGGTTTGCGCGATCAAGCTCGGCTAAAATTGCCATCACACCCCCAGCACGGTGCACGTCTTCCATATGATATTTTTGCGTCGCAGGGGCAACTTTCGATAGACAAGGCACACGGCGACTTAGACGGTCAATATCCGCCATTTTAAAATCCACTTGGGCTTCATGGGCAGCGGCAAGCAAATGTAGAATTGTGTTGGTTGAGCCGCCCATGGCGATATCAAGGCTCATGGCGTTTTCAAATGCCGCTTTGGTCGCAATTGAGCGTGGCAATACGCTGGCGTCATCTTGCTCATAATAACGTTTGGCAAGTGCCACGATACGGCGACCTGCTTCCAAGAATAAATCTTTACGTTTGGCGTGAGTGGCAAGTAACGAGCCATTACCAGGCAGGGATAAGCCTAAAGCTTCGGTCAAACAGTTCATCGAGTTGGCAGTGAACATACCTGAGCATGAGCCACAAGTTGGGCAAGCAGAGCGCTCAGTTTGTGCCACATCTTCGTCACTAATCAAGTCATCTGCCGCATCAATCATGGCGTCGACTAGGTCAAGTTTGCGAATTTTTTCACCCAATTCATTCATCACGGTTTCATGGGTGGTATGTCCATCGCCCAAGGTGGATGCCAATACTTTGCCCGCTTCCATTGGACCGCCCGACACAAAAATCGTTGGGATATTGAGGCGCATCGCTGACATCAGCATACCAGGGGTGATTTTGTCACAGTTTGAGATACAAACTAGCGCATCGGCGCAGTGGGCATTGACCATATACTCCACGCTATCGGCAATTAAATCACGGCTTGGCAAGCTATAGAGCATACCCAAGTGACCCATGGCGATACCATCATCCACCGCAATGGTATTAAATTCTTTGGCAACACCACCTGCCGCTTCAATCTCGCGGGCAACCAGCTGACCCAAGTCTTTTAGGTGTACGTGACCGGGTACAAACTGGGTAAACGAGTTAGCAATCGCGATAATCGGTTTGTTAAAATCCTCATCTGTCATACCGGTTGCACGCCAAAGTGCGCGTGCACCCGCCATATTGCGGCCAGACGTGGAGGTTTTTGAGCGATATTGTGGCATGGTTGTTCCTTATTTCTAACAGTCAATACAAGTGATAAATTTAGCACTTAGTGTACTCTGTCTCGACCAAAAGGGCTAGTCATGGCTCATGATAGATAGTTATAATTGGTTTTAAAGAATGGCATATTAGCCATCCTTATCATTGCTATATCACAGCTATCACTCAGCCGTATCTATCAACAGTAGCTAAAAAAAACTCATCAAAAGGATTTTATTTTGACCAATCCCACCTTAAGCATTACGGATGTCATCCGACAAAGTCTGGCATTTTTAAGTAAAGATAGCCTAAGCAAACATGATTCAAGCAAATACGATTTAAGCAAAGATAAAAATAACGCCTCAGCAAATCAACCGTTCACTGGGCTGATTATTGGTAATGACACGCAGTCGGTTTTTAGCCAAATTCAAGCCATTGATGAAGCTATTGGTCAAGCCGTGAGCTGGGAAGCGTTTGATTATCAAGCGTTTATCGCGCATCGGTTTGCCAAACGCTATGAGTTGGCAGTGATAATATTATCAAACGATAGCGCTATCGATACCCAAATTATTCAGCGCTGTCGCGACTTGTTTGCCAAGCATTGTTTGGTGGTGCAAAATTTATCCGAGCCGGCAACAGGCGTGGATATGGTGAGCTTTGGCTTTAGCCGATTACATGAGCAGCCGATTGTGGAAAATGACCAAGATCACCATGCAACCAGCTACCAAGTATGGCAATTTAATCTGTTTGACTATAAACATTTGCCAGATTGGTTTAATAGCAAGTTTTGGGCAAACCCTGAATTATGGAATAAATTTCGTTGGTAGCGGTTGTAGACACAACTTTAGACAGTTTGTTTTTTTATCACTTATCTTATAAAAGGTGATTTCTTCAGCTATTCGTTTAATCCAAAAATTAAACTACTTTGAGAATTTCGAGGAAAAGTTGGCTAAATTTACAGTAATACTGTTTACAAAAAGCGCGAGATTGATTTACTCTATCGAAAAGTAACAAACAAAATAGGTAAACGCGTTAAATAATAATTTTTGAGGAAAGACTATGAAATTAACGATACTAAAAGTAGTAAGCGCTGCTGCGATGATGGCAACCATCGCCTTAACAGGGTGTTCTGCCAAACGTACTGGCACGTCTGAAGTGGTGGTTGCGCCGATGGGCGTTCCCGGTGGTGTAGGCTACTATAACGGTGGCGCTGTGGTAACAAACTCGACGTCAGTCATCACTGCCGCGGGTGCTAACCCAAATACCGTGTATTTCGGCTTTGATAGCAGTGAAATCGACGCTCAAGGTCAAGCTGTGTTAAATCAACAAGCGCAATTCTTACAAGCCAACCCAAGTGCCCGTGTCGCTATTGCGGGTCACACCGATGAGCGTGGTAGCCGTGAATACAATCTGGCATTGGGTGAGCGCCGTGCCCAAGCCGCCCAAGCCTACTTAGCTACGTCAGGGGTATCAGCTTCACGTATGGAAGCCATCAGCTATGGTGAAGACCAACCTGCCGATCCCGGTCATGACGAATCAGCATGGGCAAAAAACCGCCGTGCAGAAATTTCTTACTAAGTATT
>NZ_DALZSV010000010.1:0-53155 GCF_032014955.1 Moraxella sp. CTOTU47724 | reverse complement strand
ATGACGAATCAGCATGGGCAAAAAACCGCCGTGCAGAAATTTCTTACTAAGTATTGCTTAGTGAGTAACAGACAAACAAAAAAACCTGTTGATTCAACAGGTTTTTTTGTGGTTAAAATCGGCTTATTTGACCAGTTGGACGGTACCATTGGCAGTAACCGTAATGGTGCTATCACCCGCTTGGAAGTTTTGGTCAGCGACTTTGGCACTGGCGGCTTCTAGCATCATTACACTGCCATACGCGCGCGGTGCACGATAATCGCCTCCTTGACTAAACTCCAACGAGACTAATTGATAGCCTTTTGCTCCCCAGACAGGCAGCAGCGTTTGCGCTTGGCGCTGGAAGTTTTTGGAAGCTTCCATCATCAATTCTTGCTCGGTGGCTTTGCGCGCGGCATCAGACACGCTAAAGTCTAATCCATCAACCGTCATAAAACTTTGCAATTCGGCAATCAATTTGCTAGCGGCAACTGTGTCGGTGCTTTTTAAATTCAAGCTTGCAGTTCCCGTCCAACCAATGATTTTTTGGTTTTTGTCATATTGCGGATAGGTCGCTTGATTGCCCGTACTGACTTGCACTTGTGGGTATTTTTTGGCAATGGCAACCGCTTGGTTCAACGTGGTAGCGATTTGATTAGCCACCTCACTGCTTGATTTGTTTTGCACAGTTTTGCTAAGGGTAGCATTGATTTGGTCATTGCTGACTTTTTTACTTGCAGAGGCAGCAAAGTTAAGCAAGCCGTAGTTTAAAGTATTGGTCATTGATGAGTTCGCAGGGGATGGGTTTACAGGGTAGGTAGCGGCTGAAACACTGGTAAAAGGTAATAGCGTCGCCATAGCAAGCAAGCTGGCTGCAATACGTTTGGTCACTGTATGATTGGCATAGCTATTAGTCGCGGTGCTTAAGTGTGTCATAGTGTTTCCTTTTGTTTTTTCCTAGTTTTTTCTAGTGCTTCTTTATATGGGTTGGCATGAATCTTTTGCTGATTAAACTGCTATTTAGCTCATTCAATTTAGCTCATTCAATGTGTTGTTGAAGGGGCATTATAAAATATTTTGTAACATTTGCAGCGCAAGAATTGTAGAAAAAGGGTAAGAAGTTCGACAAAAATTTACCCGAATGTTGCTTGGTGATGGTTTAGCGTGTGTAAAAGTGAAATAAATACAAAAATTTGGTATATATGATAAAAACAATTTGCATTTGGTCGCCAAATTCTCTAGAATACCGCTTCGGTAACCCCATTGGTAGCTTCGCAACTAGCTGCTGTGAACCCCGCCAGGACCGGAAGGTAGCAACGGTAGCAGCCAGCCAGTGTGCCGAAGATGTGCTAGTGGGGTTATCACTTTTTTAAGTAGGTGTTTTTGATGCCTATTTCACTTGGTAAGTTTTTTAATTGCGAAAGAAAACTGACCAATAATGACTCATATACGCTACCTAAACGCTAAGAGCAACGTCAATTTTCCAATTAATCTAGCTTATCCATCTGCCTAATATCAAGCGCGCCATTGTAAGCGCTGATAATCTTCCGATGATAACCTAATATTTAGCATTGTATTTTTTTAAGCATTCTTGTGAATGCCGCGATACGAACTTTTTGATGGTTTTACTGTTTCAAAAGTTTTGATAAGTCTGACAGTAGGTTTTGTCACTATTTTTATAGTGAAAATAAGTCTTACAGACACGATTACAATGCTTTAAAGCGATTAACACGATATTTGTGATTAATGATAGCTGATAATTTTGCCTATTCATTTTGCTTATCCATTTTGAAAGTGCAGTCAGCTTGAGGGCTTTTGCTTGTTGCGTGTTTTCAATCAAGGTTACCACCGACACTTTGATTAACTTATTTTTTAAGGACTTACATGACTGATTTTAATTCAACCACAGATTTTGCTGATAACTCAATCGATAATTTTTTTAGCCATACCCATAGCAATAGCCAAGCCAACAGCAATGAGCCTACTGACAACGCCCCAGTTGATGACACAGAAGCAACTGCGACAACGGATGTTGTAGCGACTGAAACTGTAGCAACAGATGCGCCAACGTCTGATGGTGCTAACCCTAGCGAAAATGGTTTTACCGCACTGGGTCTTTCAGGTTCATTACTAAAAAGTATTGTCGCAACGGGTTATACCACACCAACGCCTATCCAAGCGCGCGCGATTCCTGCGGCATTAGCGGGTCGTGATTTGCTATTATCCGCACAAACAGGTAGTGGTAAAACTGCCGCGTTTGTATTACCAATTTTGCATCAACTAAGCGAACTACAAGCCAAAGAAAAAGCGGCAGAAAAAACCGCAAGTGGCAAACGTGGTCGCCAACAGCCAAAAGTCGTACAAGCGTTGATTTTGACACCGACGCGTGAGCTGGCTAACCAAGTACAAGACAGCATCCGCAAATATGGCTCAGCCATGAAAGATTTATACAGTGTGCCACTTGTGGGTGGTGCGGCATACAGTGGTCAAATCCGTGCGCTGAAAAAAGGCGTACAAATCATCGTGGCGACGCCGGGTCGTTTGCTAGATCATATCAATGCGCAGCGTGTGAACCTATCTGATTTGACTATGTTGGTACTTGATGAAGCAGACCGTATGCTAGACATGGGTTTTGCCGATGATATCAATGCGATTTTGGAAGCCACACCCCCGCATCGCCAAACCATCATGTCATCTGCGACATGGGATGGTCCAGTCGGTAAAATCGCTGAAAGCTTTACCAAAGACCCAGAGCGTATCAACATCAAAGTTGAAACCGCACACATCGATGAAAAAGTGTACTTCTGTGACAACTTTGACCACAAAAATAAATTATTAGAGCAGCTGATCTGTGACCCAGAGCGTGGTCAAGCGATTATCTTTACCGCGACCAAACGCAGCAGTGAAGAAGTCGCTGAGCGCCTACAACAATGGGAACACAAAGCCTGTTATCTGCATGGTGACTTGCCACAAAGCAAGCGTAATCGTATCGTTTCAGATTTACGCAGTGGCAAATTTGACATCGTGGTAGCAACAGACGTGGCAGCACGTGGTCTTGATTTACCTAATATTACCCATGTATTTAACTATGATTTACCGCGCCAAGTGGAAGACTATGTGCATCGTATCGGTCGCTCAGGTCGTGCTGGTCGTACTGGTATTGCTATCAACCTATGTAGCCGCGATGACCGTCGTCAATTTGGCAATATTGCCCGTTACCTAAAACGTGATATCAATGAAGCGCAAGTTGAAGGTTTAGAACCGCGTTTTGTGGAAAAATTTGAAGGTCGTGGTAAGCCTAATGGTCGTGACGGTCGCGGTCGTGGTCGCAGCGGCAGTGATAGCCGTGGCGGTCGTGATGACCGTGGCAGTCGCTCACAACGTTTTGCTGGTTCAAGCGACAGACCTTCGAGCGAGCGTCGCTTTGCGGACAAGCCACGTTTTGACAACCAAGAACGCTATGGCAAATCAGCGAGCAACGATAGTTCGGCACGTTTTGAAAAACGCGAGCGTTTTGACAAAGGTCACCAAGGCAACAGCGATAGTCGTTTTGGGCGTGATGATGCGAGTGCGCCGCCTCGTCACCGCGATTCAGATAACCGTCATGGCAACAGTCAGGGCGATTTTCACCGCGCCGCTAAATCATCGGATAAACCAAATTTTGACCGTGATTCACGCCAAGGCAATCGTGAGCCTCGCCAAGGTGAGTATGCAGATCGTCGCCGCGATGATAACCGTAGCTTTAACAAAGATGGCTTTAAAGGTTATCAAGGTGATAAACCACGTTACAACACTGACCGTAACAGCAGTGAGCGTCATGGCGAGCGTCCTAGCCGCTTTGAAAAAAATGACCGTTTTGGTGACAAACCTTTTGCCAAAAAAACCGAACGCTCTAGCGAGTTTCGTGGCGATGACCGCGCTCGCAAGCCACGTCCAATCGTAGAAGAAACCTTTGGTCAACCGCTTAAAAAACGTAGCGACAGACCATATCCGGCAAAAGATGGTCAACGTGCTGGTGATTCACGCTCAAATGGGTTTAAATCTGAGGGTTTCAGAAAATCAGACAAACCATTTGCCGGTAAATCATCAAGATCGGAAGGATTTAAGTCATCGTCTGACCGTTATGCTTCATCAAGCAAGCCATCCGCTAAACCGGCTGGTAAACAAGATGGTTGGGATGCGCCAAAACGTAGCCGCCGCAATAGCACAGGCAAACCGCTATAAGCTATGATCAGTAAAAAAAAGCACCGAATTGGGTGCTTTTTTTTGGGTAGCTTATTTTGGCTTGTCATCAGACTGGGCAAATTTTATCCGGCTGTGTAGGTGTTTGGGGCGTTTGGTTATTGGCAAAATTCGCCAACGGTTTGATACAGTTGTTTGCATTGCTCAGGGCACAGATTTTCCATATTCAAAAACGCGTGCGGCATATCCGCAAAATGGACGAGTTGGGATGGCGCGCCTGCGTCTTTTAGTACGTCATGATAGCCGATATCTTCATCACGCAGCGGACAATAACCAGCCGTTAGGTGCAGTGTCTTTGGGGCTTGATACGGCGAATGATGTAGTAGGGTGGCCATATCGGTCCAAAACGGTGAGCTCAGCTCACGGTCATCATACGCTGAAAAATAATTGTCAAAATACCAGCGGATTTTGCTAGATTCTAGTAAATAACCCGTGCCATTTTCCTCAATCGAAGGCTGTGACATGGTGTAATCTAGACTGGCATAAATCAAAATTTGATGGGTGATAGCCAAGTCTGTGCTCACACGGTTGGCAAGCCAATCTTGCACCAAGCTGGCAGTAATCGCACCGCCACCGCTATCACCCGCTATGATAAGCTTGCCGTTACAGGCATAACCGACTTGCTGTAGGGTCGCTGTTAAATACGTTAAAATCGAGTGGGCATCATCAATCGCGGCAGGGTAGCGGTTTTCTGGTGCAAGGCGATATTCGGGCGCTACTACCACGCAGCCTGTCGCTTCGGCCAATTTTTTATAGAGTTTATCATACACGGTGACGCTACCTGCCATGCCACCACCGCCATGAAAATACACCATTACCGGCACGTCAGCCGTTGCTTGTTCATTTGGCAGGGGGCAGTTGCTCGGTACAAATAGCCTAAGCGGTACGTTATAACCACGAAAATTGCTTGGCGTCACCAGCACCGTATCGATGATTTTTGCCATATTGGGTGCGTCAGTGACAAATGCGGTTGTCAAATTGGCTAACGCCTCACGTGCGTTGATGGCATTGGGCTTAACCCCTTGCGCTAACAGATACGGCACAATCACTTGATGCAGCTGTGTCAAATACGCTTGCATGGCAGCGGGCATTGGCTGTTTTAAATTCTTTGGCATAATTCAATCCTATTGATTTTAAGGTTAACTTCCACAATGTGCTAAATATTACTGCAGTTTTGTCATGGCTGGATAGTCATGTTTTGAAAAATACGGATGTTTTGACAAACAGCCATGTGTTAAAAATATTACACGCTAGGACGCCAAATTTGTCATTGAAGGCCTTTAAATACCTTTAATTAACGTGAAGGGCTTGCAAAGTACGGCTTAGGGTTAAACTTCTTTTAACAATAAATACCGCGCTTTAGTGCTAGTATAGGCATTTTTATGACAGGCAATACTTTGTAAAAAGGTCACCTATGACTTCTCAAGCACAACATGCCACTGGGCATTTAGATTCTTCCAATCATTTCACTGATACTGATACTCACACACTAACATCCATTAACTTAACTAGCCGCAATCCACCCCATAGCCAACCGCAAAATCAACCGCCTTCTCAACAACCGCCCTCTCAACAACCGCATACCAAACCACCGACAACGCCACCCTCATTGATAGTCAAAATCATGATTGGCATGATTGGCGCGTTTGCATTTTTGCAGGTTTATTCGATTCAAGCGATTTTGCCGATTATGATGCAAGCATTCTCAGCGACTGAAACACAAGTGGGCATGACAGTTGGGGCGACAGTGATTGCCATTGCCATCATGTCACCGTTTATGGGGATGTTGTCTGATGCCGTGGGTCGTAAAAATATCATTGTGGCATCCATTGCCTTTATGGCAATACCCACGATGATGATTGGGCTATCTGACTCACTCTCCAGTATCATTATTTGGCGATTTATGCAAGGGTTGGCGGTACCTGGCATTACAGTGGTGACGATTGCCTATGTCGGGGAAGAGTACGCGGGCAAAGAGATGGCAAAAATGATGTCCTACTATGTCTCAGGTACGGTATTTGGGGGATTTTTAGGGCGCTTTATCTTGGGGCATCTAGAAGAGCTTATCGGCTGGGAAAAAGGCTTTGTGTTCATGGGCGTGTTGACGGTGCTAGGCGCTGCCTTGGTGGCTTGGTTATTACCGCGCTCACGTCATTTTCATGCCAATCCAAACTTTGCATCGGCGCTGCACATGCTGAATAAACATGTGCGCAACCGTTATGTGGTGACCGCAGGACTGCTTGGCGCGTGCGTGTTGTTTTCATTAGTGGGCTGTTTTACCTATGTTAATTTGCATTTGGCAGATACACCCTACAATCTATCGAGTGCAGGGCTTGCTAACATTTTTGCGGTGTATTTGATTGGGGTGGTGGTCACACCGATTGCAAGTAGTTTAATTGCCAAATACGGCGCTGCCCGTATGGTGCGCGTGGCGGTGATGATTTCGATGATGGGCGTGCTGATGACACTGGCTGCGCCTATCTCCTTGGTGATTGTAGCGCTTGCGGTGATGTCGACCGGGGTGTTTATTACCCAATCGGCGACCATTACTTATATCGCGGTGAATGTCAAAGAAGGGCGGTCGCTGGCGTCAGGTTTATATTATATGGCGTACTACATCGGTGGTAGTATCGGGGCGTGGGCGTGTGGTCTGGCATATGCACAAGGCAAATGGCTATATACAGTCTATACGCTGCTGGCTGTACAGGTCATCGCCTTACTGATTGCATTTTTTGGGTTAATTAAAATCCCAATCAAAAGATAATCATTCATCACAAAAATAAACCCCAATCAATGGGGCTTATTTTTTTAACGGCTGTCAAGTGAAAGCATTAAAGTAGTCACATATTAAAATTAGGGTACAAAGCGATCATGGTCGGGATGTTCACCGAATTCTTTACGGTATTTGGCTGAAATTTCATCCCAAATTGGCGCATTGTGTACGCCATTAGCGCGTGCATCATAGATCGGATCTTTGCCTTGTTTGACCTGTGCTTCATAATCGCGCAGTGCGGCAAACGCAGGTTTTTGCAAGAATAAGATACCAATGATGTTGAGCCAAGCCATCAAACCAACGCCCAAGTCACCCAGTGCCCATGCCAAGTCGGCGGTTTTTAAGCAGCTATAAATTACCACAAATAAAATCACTACTTTGAGTACAGGGATTGCCCAATTTAGCTTTACGGTACGAGTGAGATAACGGATATTGGTTTCTGCAATATAGTAGTAAGCCATGATGGTGGTGAAGGCAAAGAAGAATAAAGCAATCGCTACAAACACTGAGCCAAAGCCTGGCATGATGTTTTCCATCGCAGTTTGCACATAACCTGGACCTGCCGAAACGCCTTTAACCCCTTGATACAAGAAGGCTTCTTTGTTGGCAGGGTCTTGTACGTTATACATACCGGTAATGATTAGCATGAAACCTGTCGCCGAACAAACAAATAGCGTATCGACATATACTGAAAACGCCTGTACTAACCCTTGTTTGGCTGGGTGTGACACATCAGCGGCTGCCGATGGGTGAGGACCTGTACCTTGGCCTGCTTCATTGGAGTAAACGCCACGTTTCACCCCCCATTGAACGGCAAGACCCAACACAGCACCAAACGTAGAATCCATACCAAACGCAGAGCGGAAAATCAATGCTAGCACTTCAGGTAACTGACCAATATGCATGATGATGATAACAATCGCCACGATGATATAGGCGAGTGCCATAAAAGGTACAATCAACTCAGCCGAGGAGGCAATACGCTTGACGCCACCAAAGATAATAAAGCCAAGTAGTGCCGCAATTACCGCGGCTGAAACGCTAGGTGCGACACCCAGTGAATTGTTCATCGCTTCAGCAATCGAATTGGCCTGTACGCCTGGTAACAATAAACCACAAGCCGCGATTGCCGATATCGCAAATAACACCGCGTACCATTTTTGACCCAGCGCTTTTTCAAAATAATAGGCTGGACCACCGATAAAAAAGCCTTTATCATCACGCTCTTTATAAATCTGCGCAAGCGTTGACTCAACGAATGCGGTACTGGCACCCAAGAAAGCTACCATCCACATCCAAAATAATGCACCAGGACCACCAAAAGTAATCGCCGTTGCGACGCCGGCAATATTGCCTGTACCCACACGACCTGCGAGTGACATAGCGAGTGCTTGGAATGAAGACACCCCCTGATCGCTGCTTTTGCCGTCCATCAGCAATCGAATCATGCGACCAAAATGACGCAATTGCAAGAAACGACTACGAATCGAAAAATATAAACCAACCAACAAACATAAATAGATTAATGCGGGACTCCATACCCAATCATTAATCGCATTGACAAAATCTTGCATAACGTTATCTCCCACTACCGTAGAAAGCTAAAACCCCATAGGATTTTTCGCTATTTGCCAACTGTTTAATTTATAGAAACGCTACTCTACCACCCAATAATAGTTTCTATAAACTTGCTGAATTATTACAGTTTCCTTATCTTATAAGAAAAAATTGGTTTTGCAAATGGTAATGATAAAAATTGGCGATAAATAATGCGATAAAAAGTGATTGACTAACCTGTTTTTACCCCAAACATTTCACCGATAAGGTTGGTAGTAACCAACGCGACCACGCCCCAAATTACCACCCGCACAATGGCAGGGAAAATTTTGGCACCCCCCAAATACGCCGATAACCACCCCAAAACTGCCAATCCTATCAAGGTTACTGTGCCCAAACCGCCGACCAAATATTGTTTTGGTAATAGCCAAATACACAGCACCGGTAGCAGCGCCCCTGTGATAAAGGATAAAGCCGATGCCACGGCTGCCTGTAGTGGATTGGCGGATGCGGTATCGGTAAGTCCAATTTCATCGCGCGCATGCGCTTCTAGGGCATTGTGAGCGGTGAGTGCTACCGCAACATCATGTGCCATAGCAGGCGTTAAGCCGCGCTGAACATAAATATGCGTCAGTTCTTTTAGCTCGCGGTCTGAATTATGCTCAAGTTCATAGGCTTCTTTTGCCAAGTCGGCTTTTTCGGTATCCGCTTGCGAAGAGACGGAGACATATTCGCCCGCTGCCATACTAATTGCGCCAGCAATCAGCGATGCCACCCCTGTCAACAGCAAGGTGTGACTGTCCACTTGCGCTGCCGCAACCCCCATTAATAGACTAGCGGTGGAAATTAAACCATCGTTGGCGCCGAGCACGGTTGCGCGTAGCCAGTTGTTGCGATTACTAAAATGCGGTTCATGATGTGCTGAATACATGGTCTTGCCCTCAAAAACAAAAAATTGACATAGATTAAAAAAGATAGATGAAAAGGTAAACATAACAAAATTAACTTAATAAATTCTTATAGTGGGCTTAGCAAATAATAACCTTAACAAGGCTAGATAGTTTTCAGCCAGATTCTTTACCATGTTTTTACCCTAATAAATCAGCGTCTTAATTGACGTGATAGTTGCCAAGCTGCCTCATCGCGCAGCTCATGCGACTGCTTGGCAGATACAGTGGCTTGTCTACCTGTGTTGAGCGATGACCATTCGGGCTTACCACGCGCTTTTTTGAGCAAACTTGGCAATCTATCAACTGACCAAGGCGCGAGCGATTGGTTCGCCATGATGCTATCAGTCGCCGCATGACCACGATGGCGTAGCGCAGTCAGTAGGTCCATCGCTCGAGTCGCCAGTAAGGTCAGGGTAGCAGGGTCTATGTGCAGCCGTTTGACGCCACTGATTTTGTCGGCAATCGCGCTGGTATTTGACAGTAAGCCACCTGCCAAACCACCGAGCGCCGTACCCAGTCCCAGTGACGTGCCAAGGGTGGCGACATCAATACCCAGTCCAATCAGCGCGCCTGCCGCCGCACCGCCTGTGGTACGAATCCCATAACTGGCTAGTACGTCTTTATCAAACGGATCGCGGCGATATTCAGTCAGCTCAAGCGGTGTGGTGGTGACGGTATTGTCATAAAATTTATACAGGTTTAATAGTTCGTCTTGCATACTGCGTTCAGCTTGGCGTACTTTTTCTTGCATTTTTTGCAAGGTAGGCAGTGGATCATCCTCCTCGTGAATGGTTTCAACAAAGGCGGCAACGTTTAATAAAAAATGCGCAATGATAATATTGGCATCATCGTACAAATCATCCCAGTCGGCTTTACGACGCTCAATCAGTTGTTTGATAATTTCAGGTTGTATCAGCATGGTTTCTAAGTTTTGCCACAGTTTGATTTCATCATCAAACTCAAACGCCACTGAGTCAAACCGCGTAGATACATGCAAGTTGCGGCGCGCGAGCATCTGCTGCCACTCATTGATATTGCTATCTTGACCCTTAGTAAAGTTAAATACAGGCATGACGGGGATGGCTGACCATGACAGCACCGTCAACTCATCTTTATATTTGCCGAGCACAGGCTCACGCGCATCAATCACATAGACAGCCATGTCACTGGCAATCAGCTGACGAATGACCTTGGCTTCTTGGCTAAACTCGTCTTGTGCAGGTGCACTTGCCAAAAATTGCTGTAACCGCTCCACACCGTCACGGCGGGCGGCGGTATTGTCTTCTAACCAATCAAGTAGCCCTGACGCATCTTCTAGACCGGGCGTGTCATACAGTGCCACCAAGCCTTGACCCGTTTGGCTGTCATTGATCATGGCTTTTTCCACATGACGGGTAGTGGCAGGCGCATTTTTGACTTCGCCAAAGTACATATCACGCAGCAGGGTGCGTAGTAGCGAAGTTTTACCGGTATTGGTATGCCCCACAACCGCCAATTTTAACGCTTCATTTTCGCCAATGCTGATTTTGCGGCTTGGATAGGGGTTTTGTTCAGCTTGGGCTAATGGATGATTGGTTGGCTGCGTAGCGATATCAGTGCTTGGATGGGTCGCGCTGTCAGTAGCCGTCGCTGGCAAATAATCTTTGGTTAAATCAATTGTCAATTTTTCTTGGGTGGTTATGTCTCTGTTATCCATTATTTTGTTAACCTTTATATATTCAGCGCGAGCTATTTTTGGCAAGTTCTTTTGGCAAGTTCTAGGGCATGGTTGACATGATTGAAGGCAGTTTGGGCCAGTGGATGTGCCAGCCAATCATCAAAACTATGGGCAACATCGTCGGTGTTTTCGCTACTATCTTCTGCCAATTGGTCATAATAATCCAAATAGCCTTCCGCAGTTAAAATCACCCAACCATCACTTACTTCGGATTTTTCTTCCATGGCTGTCAAAGATAGATAAACCCCAAGCATATCAAGCATCAGTAAAATCGCGTCACTGGTGCTGTGTGGATAGCTATCGCCCATAGCAAACATGATGTCATCGAGCGCATTTAGCGCCTGTTCGATGCTATCGGGTTGCCAAGTCTGAGTATTTATGGCGTCAAACAGGGCTTGATAGTAGGGTTTTTCACTGTCGAGTTCATTGTCAAGCCAATCGGCTGGTAAATTTTGCACAAATTGACGCAGTAGATTTTGCACAAAAGCGCTTTGCGCTGCGAGCGTAAGCTGTGCAGCAGTCTGGGCAATGCTATCAATTACATCGGCATAGCTGATTGTGGCATTCATGGTTAATTTTCTCTTACTAGGGCAATTTGGCGTTCTGCCAACGCGGTTTCCCATTGTAGTTGACGGGTTTTGATGGTTTCAATTTCGCTCGGACTCGGCAGGTAGCCTTGATTGGCATCGAGCAGTTGCACAATCATGCCACCTTTTGCCGCGCTTGCGATATTATCGAGTTTTCGCAGGGTGCCACGGTCGGGAAGTGCGAGATTGGAGATACCGACGAGCACTTGAACAGGGTTGCTTTGAAGGTAGGCAATCAGTTTTTCCAAGTCATCACGATCATCGATACGACCAAAGTCTTGCGCCGCCATACCAACGGTTTTGGCATACCATTGCGGGTTGGCTTGCGGGTATTCGAGCAACACGGCAAGTTTGTTGGCTAGGCTGATTTGGGCAGTGGGTGCGATAGGTTTTTGCTCCGTAGGGCTGTCATCGGGGTCAATCACTTTGCGCTGCCAAAAATCGATAATTTTTTGATAGTACGGCTGTTTGATATCAAGTTTCATACGACTTGAGCGTACCATCACCAGACAACATAGCCATGCGAGCAAACGCGGCACGATACCGTACATCAGTAGGCTGCCGATTAATAACATCGCCCAGCGAAACGAAATCATCTGTGGCGTGGTTTCAGGATTCATTTGCGCGGTGATAATATCTTGTGCCGTTGGCGTAGGAAAGCCTACCCAATGGGGGAGCCAAGACATCAGCTTGACCACTTCCACCACGTTGCTGTCTTGTAGTAGGGTTGATTCCCACACAAAATTATAATTTTTCACCAATAACAATAGAATTAATGATACCAACATCCCCGATAGGCTGGCTAACCAAAACTGGTGGCTGATACGACTGACGTACCATTTGGTGCCAGCGTGATTGAGCTGGTCTTGATATAGCTCGACCGCTGTTTGGGTGACAACATCTTTGCCACGCACTAGGGTTGCCGGGGTAAAAAAAGCACCAAAAAAACTGGGTTTGTTACGCGGTGAGAACAGCATCCAACCGAGCCAAACCAGCAAGATAATGGTATTAAACCCTAATAAACTGGCTAGCACATAAAAAAAGTTCACCACCTGCGCTTGCATCAAGCCAAATAACGCGACAAAGCCTAGAATAAACCACAGTACGGTCAATCCCCAAATCACGCCATTGACGCGGGTATCAATGGTGGTAAGTAGCTGCGCAAGTTTACCGTCATTATCAATGCGTGTGGCACGGCGGCGCAATTTGGTCAGGGGCTCACCCGACTCATGTTGCAGTTTTTCCGTGATAAGGATCGGATCGGCGGCAAAGATATGCTGTTTTTCTTCCAGCCTGCGCACCAGTTCGGTCAGTTGGTCTTGAGATGTGTACATTTTTTAGGTTCTAGAAATAATTTGTCTTATAATAACAGAATTTATTTTGAACTTAATAATTAAAGACCGATTAAAAAATCTATCAACTTTTATATTGATAAATATGTTTTAAAAAGATAAAATATCGATAAATTTTAGATAAAGAACTTAAAGGTGATAATCTAAGTGCATAATATTAGTCAATTAGATTTAATTGAAAATTTAAATTTCGACAACCTACTTAAAGGTTGTTCAAGTTTGAATGATATTTATTTGACTTTAGAACTAAGTGGTTTGAATACCACTAAATGGCTTCCATTTGAATTCACTAAAGAAAATTACTCTGATAAAGAAGCGATTAAAAAAAGTATATGCGATTTATTGAATAATGTTAAAAATAATATAAGAAAAAATATAGAATATTTAGATTTAGCTCTTAGTTTACTTGTAGATGCTATTAGAAAACCTGGAAATGATATCAGAAGATACGGCATTTATAATAATGAGTATTTTTTTCAACTTTTAAAAAATTTAAAAGCTAAATTTTCAAATCGTAGTTATCAATGTGACATTGAGTTTATATTAGTTTTTTTCAGTAACTTTAGAAAATATTATCAAAAACTAGTTGTCAACTTTACAGAGTACATTGTGGCTAAATACATTCATAATATTTCTTTTAATAAAGCGTTTAGTTTAAAAGCCAATTTATTAACTTTTAACCATTTATTAAGAGAAAGAATTTATGCGAGAAACCAAAAATTTAGATATATCAATTAATACTTTTAATTTCAAGAATTGTAATAATTTTCAAATCAATCAAACCATTATTCTTACGTCTGAATTGGCTGAGACTGATGTGAAAGTAGTTGCAATAGAAGATATTGAAGAAAAGGCAAAAAAGCTAGAAGTTTTAGCGTCAGTCATGAATATTGTAGTTACTATTTCGCCAATAGTATTGCCATTTTTTATGAGTATAACTGTTTAATTTAACGTGATAAGTGCATTTCTAAGAAACAGTAATGCACTTATTTTAAGGTAATAGAATGTCGGCTAAAAAAGAAGATATCCAAACTAAAGCTCAAAGAATCCAAATTGATTTATCACCCAAAGCAGTAGAGACGTTAAAACGTCTTAAAGAAGAAACGGGCTTAAGTACCTATAGTGCTATTATCGCTCAATCGTTAAGTTTCAAAGACCAAATTATGAAAGAATTGGCGCGGGATGATAGTAATCGCTTATTGATTGTCAATGATAAGGGTGAGGCAACTCAAATCCTTATTACTTAATATTTTGTAGTCGTTTCATGCCAATAAAATACCGACTAAACTGATACGCCACGCGCCCAGAGCGTCCGCCACGCTCACTGGCAAAGCGCAAGGCAGCGGCTTTTGCTTCCTCATCAAAGGACAAACTTGCTTGCGCCAAATAATGCGCACAAATATCTAAATACACAGGCTGGGTCATGGGATGAAACGACAGCCACAGCCCAAAGCGGTCAGACAACGACACGGTTTCATCAATTGTCTCATACGGATTGACTTCATCGGTTTGCCCATTATAAATGCTCACATTGTCTTTCATCAGTTGCGGTAGTAGATGACGGCGATTACTGGTCGCGTAGACCAGTAGTTTGTCTTGCTCGCTATCTAGCGCGCCATCGAGCACGCTTTTGAGTGTGCGATAATTCTCATCTTGCCCATTGAACGCTAAGTCATCACAGTACACCACATAATGACAGCCATGATTGGGCTGGGCTTTATGAAGGTCTCGTACCGCTTGGCGAATCGGCTCTAACATTACCAAATCATCTCGTGACACTTCGATAATACGAAGCCCATCCGCTTTATATTGATTGAGCAATGCCCGAATGAGCGACGATTTTCCCGCCCCACGCGTGCCTGTCATGAGTACATGATTGGCAGGTAAGCCTGCTAAATATTGGCGCGTGTTTTGCATCAGTTTATTTTTTTGCCCATCAATGCCAAGCAAATCATCCAACGTCAATCGCAAATCTACGGTTAAAGGCACCAGTTCACCACTGCCTGTGCGGCTATTGGATTGCCAGCGGTAGGCAAGCACGCTTGGGTCAAGTTGTATGGGCTTGGGCAGCTGTGCCTGTAAAAATTGGGAAAGTAAGTGTTCTAGGTTAGTGGGTAGAGTGAGTTGCGACATACAAGGGTTCTTCTGAGTGATTTTTAAGTAATTGGTTTTTAAATGAGTGGTTTTTAAGCAATTTTTCGGTATTTAGTTCGTATGATAGCAAAACTCCGTTAGATTACCCATTATCTTTGTAAACATTGCAGCATAACACTGGCTTTTTGTTTACAAAAAAAATCAATTCAGTTATAAAGATAGGATTTATGATAAAATTTGTTAAGGAAGATCAATGAATGCGCAACAAGCCATCGCCTTTAGTATCAAACCTCTCACTTTTGCTATTGTCATGCTGGGGATTCACGGCTGTGCCACGCAGCCTAGCGCGAGTCAGCCGCTGTCTCAACGTGTGTTGCAGGCCAACCAAAATTTGCTCAGTCGCCAAAGCTATGCTTATGACTATCGAGTCAATGTGGTGCGCCCGCACTTACGTAGCGCACAAGCGTTAGCTGCAAGCCCTAATCGTTTAAAACTTATCGGGCAGCTGAGCACAGCACAGCACCTTGATGCTCGCCAACAAGCCTTGGTTACAGAGGGGGTCAATCACCAAACCCGTGAACAAAGCGAAGTGGGGCAAGTGATGGATATTTTAACCAAGCGCTTTGAGTTTGCCTCCACAGGTGTGGTAGATCTTCGCCGAGGGCAAATGTCAATCGTGCCTGAATTTCGCTACGTGCAGAACAATGCGGGGGCGTTTATCAAAGTGCCACTAGCGGCTGATTTCGCGCGCTCAAAAGTATATGCTGACTTATCGGGACTCTCTGAGTTTGCTACCGACCCGCAATATGATGGACGCTACATTGAATATGACTATAGCAAACTGCTAAAAGATAAAAAGATAGATAAAAGAGCCTTATTCAAGGTATTTGAACAGATGTCACTGCTAAATGCCACCCTTGCCAAAGAAAGCGATTATCAGACATTGGCTTTGACTACTGAAGATAAAGCCAAAGGTGTGAGCCAGCGCATTGGCTACCGCATTGGCTACAATCAAATGCTAGCAGAGTATTTGCTGTTCTTCCACGTCAATGAGCGCTACCTAAAATCATTCATCAATCCAGCCGATTTTGTCAAAGATGATGAACTAAAGCAGCTTAGTAGCCTTGCCGTTAGCCCAAGGTATCTGATGAAAAAAGCCTTTGACAGCCATGAGTTGGCAAGCGTTGAAGAAAAAGCGTATGAATCTGCCATGCGCCTGTATGAAGCCATTGACAAAATGCGCGCGCAATCAGATGACAGCGCTGCTGACCCAGCCAGTGCCGATGCTGCAGAGGCAATGGACAGTTTAGAGACTCAAACAGCCACCGACGAGTCAACCACTGATGAGCCAACCACAGACGAATCAATCAGTGAAGAATTGGGTCAAACCGCAAAAGCGTTAGCAGCCTTTGACAAATACCAATCAGACAAATTGGTCAGTGCCGCTGCACTGGCAAAAATCATCGACGCCAATCCGCAAGCCTTTAAAGCGCTGCAAGCTGAAATAAGCAAAGAGGCAAATAGCAGCTTTATCTCAATGGATGATGACATCCGTATCAGCTATGGACTCAACCGCCAAAATCAACTACTTAATGTGGTGGCAATGAGTGATTTACCAGCATTTGAAAAAACCACGCCGACTACCAATCAGCCCAAGACCCAAATGCGCACAGTGGTTAACTTTTATGATTATGGCAAAGCCCGCGTCAATCCTGATATCTTCAACAAAGCAGTCACTTGGCAACAAGCATCAAAAGATAACAATCTATGGGCGGCGACAAAACAATCCAAAGTCTTTGACAGTGATAAGAATTTAGAAGCTTTGTCCTATAGCCTACTCAAACAAAACAAAGGGTTTGTCGAGACCTTTGTCACCCTCTATACCTACCAGTTTGTGTTGCAAAAAGATGAAGCAAGCCTCAATGAAATAGATATGGCGGCGCTAAACGCCGCTGCAACCAAACTTGCAAAAATACAGGCCGATAATGATGCAGTCATGAATACTGATAGCCGTCAGCAAGAAGCGGTTACAGACGTTGATGCGTATGTCGATGAGGAACTTGCTGAACATATCGCAGGGATTGTTGATAAAACCTATCGCAATCAGCAATACTTGCAACAGATTGCTAGACTTAAAGCGCAAGGCAAATCTGACGCCCAGATTTTTAGCCAGTTGTATCAAACTATCAGCGACAAACCCAGCGATGTAGAAAGTTCAGCTGCAGTGGCGGCGGAAGCTGCAGTAGATGTTGTTGAGGAAAGCCAAGAACAACAAGCTTGTTCGCTACTGTTGGACACAGATAAACTTGATAAAACATCACGCACCCGCCTTGCCAAAATCTGTGCAAAAATAGACAAAGCCACCGCATCTGCATCACGCGACGCGGCTAAATCCGCACCCATAACGGCTGCCGATATTGCCAAGCAAAAGCAGGCGCGTGATAAGTTTAATCAATTACTGGGCGAAATCGCTATCGAAGACATGCACACCCAAGCCAAGTATATCAGCCTATCTGACGAGGGGGATGATGAGTTAATTGAAAAACTCAAACCTCACTTTGAGGCGAGCTATGATTTTGATTATGATGCCTACAAGGCTGCCTATCAGTTGTTACTTTTGAGTCAATAATCGGGCAAACGAAGCATCAACTGCTAATGACCCATATAAAACAGATAAAAAAAGCGGGATAACTGATGTATCCCGCTTTTTTGTACGTCAATCAATCGTGCCATTTTAACCATGACAGGTTTATAATACGGTACGAATACTTGCCGCTTCATCCAGCATTTTATATAAGTTATTGACTTGCTCGGCTTCTGTCAAATATACATTGGCACGTACGGAGTGGAAACGACCGGTACGCGATGGATTAATAGTCAAACTTGCCAAATCAAATTCAGGAAATAAGCTACCCAAAATTAATTTTACTTCATCGAGTAGTGTCTCTTTGTGACCTTCATGACCGATGATACTTAACGGATAGTCCATCGGAAAATTCCACAATTCTGGGTGCTGGATATCCGTAGGTTTCGCCGCTCGCGTACTACATGCAGCGGCTTCCAAGTTATTAAGCGTAATTGTTTTATCGTTCATGGCATCACCTAAGGTTGTATAAATTTCTTTAGGGTCTAAATGAGGGTAAAACCGATAATTTCAAGACGTTGGGGTTTGGCGTTGAAAAAAGCCCCATCCATAAAACTATCCATAACCCCATTTATAACCCAATTCATAAAAAGCCACATTTATAGAAAAATCACATTCATAAATCCTCCCATAAAAAAACCGAGAACATTGTCTCGGCTTTTTTGGATGGATATAACATTAATCATTCTCTAGAAATGAACGTAAATGTTCCGAGCGAGAAGGGTGGCGCAGTTTACGCAGCGCTTTGGCTTCAATCTGACGAATACGCTCACGGGTGACATCAAATTGTTTACCCACTTCTTCTAAGGTATGGTCGGTAGACATATCAATACCAAAACGCATTTTAAGCACTTTGGCTTCACGTTCGGTGAGGTTGGCTAACACTTCACGGGTAGCTTCTTTTAACCCTTGTGCCGTTGCTTCATCCACTGGGCTTGAGATGCTCGAATCCTCAATAAAATCACCCAAGTGACTGTCTTCATCATCGCCGATTGGGGTTTCCATTGAGATGGGCTCTTTGGCGATTTTGAGTACTTTACGGACTTTGACTTCGTCCATCTCTAAGCGTTCACCCAACTCCTCAGGGGTAGGCTCACGTCCCATTTCTTGTAATAGCTGGCGCGATACACGGTTGATTTTATTGATGGTTTCAATCATGTGCACAGGGATACGGATGGTACGCGCTTGGTCAGCAATCGAGCGGGTGATGGCTTGGCGAATCCACCAAGTGGCATAGGTGGAGAATTTATAACCACGGCGATATTCAAATTTATCTACCGCTTTCATCAAGCCAATGTTGCCTTCTTGAATCAAATCAAGGAACTGCAAACCGCGGTTGGTGTATTTTTTAGCAATCGAGATAACCAGACGTAAGTTCGCCTCAACCATTTCTTTTTTGGCGCGGCGGGCTTTGGCTTCACCCACAGACATGTTACGTGCGACCACTTTCATTTGGTCGATGCTCATGCCAAGATTTTGCTCATGCTGCTGAATACGCCCTTGATACTGTAGCACTTCATCAAGTACCCGCTCTAACGTGTCGGCAAAGGCAGGTTTGCCTGCGATACGGTTAGGGAGCCAGTCAAGGTTGGTTTCATTATGCGGAAAGGTTTTGCGAAACTCATCTTTTGGCATTTTACCGCGGCGAATGACCAGTTTCATGATATGACGTTCGTTTTTACGCACGTCTTCATACACTTCACGCATCATATCCATGATATTGTCAGAGACGCGGCTATTGAGCTTAAATAGCATAAAGCAGTTGGCAAGCTCATTCATCGCCGCTTTGACGACGTCGCTATCACGGTCATGGGTGGCTAATAAATCTTTGACCTTGGTGAACAATTGCTCTAATTCTTCAAAGCGCAGACGCACTTCTTCAGGGTCAAGACCGCTCGCTTCTTCGGTATCGGCATCTTCGCTGACGTCGCCATCGGCCTCTTCGATTTCATCGGCATTTTCAGCTTCATCATCGAGTTCATCCTCGGCTTTGTCGTCTTTGACTTTGGGTTTGATAATCGGTAACGCGATTTCTACCTCTTCGTCATCGGCAAGGGGAATGACATCAGCAGCTTCAGGGTCAAGAAAACCGGTAATAATATCCGAGACTTTCTTTTCACCTTCAAAGGTTTGGTGGTATTCATTAATGAGCATGGCCACGGTACCTGGCCAAAAGGTCATGGCATGTTGTACATCTCGAATACCATCTTCGATACGCTTAGCAATCGCAATCTCGCCTTCACGGGTGAGTAGGTCAACCGTACCCATCTCACGCATGTACATACGCACAGGGTCGGTGGTGCGACCTGGCTCAGATTCTACTGAGGCAAGTACCGCAGCGGCTTCATCGACAGCAATTTCGTCATCATCCGCATCATCGCTAAGCATAATGTCGTCTTCATCAGGCGCGGTCTCAAAAATCTTGATGCCAACGTCTGTGAGCATTTGAATAATATCATCAATTTGGTCACTTTCAGTTACCGATTCGGGGAGTTGGTCATTAATCTCAGCATAGGTGAGATAACCTTGCTCTTTACCTAATTGAATCAGCGTGGCTAATTGAGAAGTTGAATGTTCGCTCATGAGGGCTCGCTTTGATATTGGTTAAAAAAATAAATAATGTAATAGCACGACAAATAAGCTAATGACTGTATTTCTTCATTTTTATCAAGGGATACACCCTGCAAATGACAGTCGAGGACTAAATAAAGATTTAGTATGATTAAAAAGCGGTAGTCAACCTATTATTATAACGGATTATATGAGGTTCGCGGGGAGAAAATTAAAGGCAAAGCGGGTAAGTTTTCGCTTTATGCGGCCTTTCGCGCAGTTTTTGACGGGTTATTTTGGTAAATTAATCGATATCAAGCTCGATTGCCCCTCTGACTTGACAACAGCAGGGTAGGATTTCGTCATCGTCTAACATCACCAGTGGCTCATTGATGTATTCGATACGGGTGTCATGGTGGCGACGGCGGTATTTGAGCTTACAAGTACCGCAATAACCTTCAAGGCATTGGTGATTGGCAGGGATTTTTGAGCGAAGCATGCCTTGTAGCAACGTCTCGGCGTCATGCAGATAAAACTGCGTGTTGTTGGTAAAAATCCATGCCATAATCGATTATATTGCCTAAATAAAATAAGCGTATGACGAATTACAATTCAAAATCATCAAACGCATCATCACTGAGCTCTGCGTCAATTTGACCGACTAAGTAAGAGGTGATTTCTGACTCTTGGGGCGCGACTTGCACGTTGTCTGAGGAGAGCCAAGCATTAATCCAAGGAATCGGGTTGTTTTTAATCGCTCCAAAAATCGGCGGTAAGCCAATCGCATCCATACGTAGGTTGGTAATGTATTCGACGTATTGCACCAAGATATTTTCATTCAAGCCAATCATTGAGCCATCTTTAAACAAGTATTTTGCCCATGCTTTTTCTTGTTCAGCCGCGTCTTTGAAAATTTCAATGGCTTGCTGTTGGCAGGCTTGGGCGATTTCTACCATGTCAGGGTCATCTTTGCCCGATTGCATCAAATTAATCATATGCTGGGTGCCGTTTAGATGAAGCGCTTCGTCACGGGCAATCATTTTGATGATTTTGGCATTACCTTCCATCAGTTTGCGTTCAGCAAAGGCAAATGAACAGGCAAACGACACATAAAAACGAATCGCTTCTAGCACATTGATAGCCACCAAACATAGATACAATTTGGTTTTAAGCAGGCGTAAATTAACCTCGACGGGCTTGCCATCGATGACATGACGACCTTCACCGTATAGGTTATATAGCTGAGATAGTTGATACAGCTCGTCATAAAACTTGGCAATCCCTGTCGCGCGCTCTAGGATAAAAGGATTGTCAACGATATCGTCGAATACTTTGCTTGGGTCATTGACCACGTTACGAATAATGTGGGTATAGCTGCGAGAATGGATGGTCTCAGAAAATGACCATGTTTCAATCCAGGTTTCTAATTCAGGAATCGATACCAGCGGCAGTAGCACGGCATTGGGGCTACGACCTTGAATCGAATCAAGCAAGGTTTGGTACTTTAGGTTGCTTAAGAAGATATGCTGTTCATGCACTGACAAGTTGCTAAAATCCAAGCGGTCTTTGGAAACGTCAATTTCTTCTGGACGCCAAAAAAACGACAATTGCTTTTCAATCAACTGCTCGAAAACAGGGAATTTTTGTTGGTCGTAACGTGCCACATTGACAGGCTGACCAAAAAACATCGGCTCAAGCAATGGGTCATTTTTGGTTTGGCAAAAGATGGAATATGACATAGCGGTGAATCTTCTTCAATCAAAGTTCAAGACAAGTGGCGTAGCAGTATCAGTTAACAAGTAAATCAGCTAACAAATGCATCAACTGGCTAGTATGCTTGGCTATTATAGATAACAACATATAGAAATTGCAATCCACCCAAGGACTTGATTTCTAAGGATAAAATTTATAACATATTGAAATATATAACTATTTGTATATCAAAAAAATAACTAATTAAATTTATTGACATTTGAAAATCTATATATTGTGTTTTTATTTTACCACGCAATAAAAAAGACGACTATTAAAGCCGTCTTTTTGGTCAGATGGGACGATTAGCCAAGATAGGCATTGTACATCCACACCAATTTTTCTTGTTCTTGCACGTACGCAGTCAATTGGTCGGCAGTGCCTTGATCGTCATCTTCATCCGCTAAGTCAATGATTTCGCGTTCTTTAGCGATGGTCATAGTCAGACCCGTTAAAATACCTTTCACACATGCCACACCGTCAGAGACGTTTTTGTCTTCTTTGATGCTTGAGATTTTTAAGAAATCGCTATAAGCATGTAGTGGTGTACCTTGTAAGGTCAAAATGCGTTCAGCAATTTCATCAATCTGGACTTGCAGCGCAGTATATAACTCTTCAAACTTCACATGGAGGGTAAAGAAATCTGAGCCACGCACGTTCCAGTGATAGCCACGCACATTGGTATAGAACACATGATAGTTGGCTAATAAGGTATTTAATTGCTCAACAATGGCGCTCATGTCTGCAGCGGCTAAGCTGATATCACGTGTTTTACTTGAGGCAGATTTGGAAGCAGTAGATTTGGAGGGAGTCACTTTTTCACCTGATTTATCGGTATTGTCTAATTGTTCTGAGTCTTGTTTGGTTGCTGATTGTTTTGTAGTGGCTTGTTTTGCCATGTTGTTATCTCCTAAAATGATGATTTTTATTTGTTTAGGACTTAATTGTAAGCCTAAACAATCTGTTATTAAAATTAATCGTTTTTATCAGTACGTTTAATTTAATCAATTAAAATGTACGGTATTACCCTAAAAATAATATCAAACATTTGGCACAGCTGTGTGCAAATTTGGTAAATAGTTTTGCTTGCTGCCATAAAAAAACTGCAGTTTCTTGGCTGCAGTTTTTGTGGTCATCAATAATTAGTTTTTTCTTAATCGTTGTCTTAGTCTTAATTGTTTTCCGGGAAATATTTATCAGTCGGTTTGTCGGTTAAATCAAAACCTGGTTGTCCGATGTTTTGCTGTAAATGATGACGTAGGGTATCAATCGGGAATTTTTGGTTGGCAAGGCGTTTGGGGACGATTTGGCTACCTTGTTGGCTTTCACCCGTTTTTGGATTTTTGACATCAAACATCATAAAAATATAATCAGGCGTTTCTTGCCAATTGGTGACACTATCCCATTTGATAACCGCTTGCTGCATACCGCTGCTACGTACCAAAGGCTGATTGTAGCCGCGTGGCATGGCGGGCATGTTGGGGGCAGGCATGGACATCACTACCCCGTGCTGCTGTACGCCAAGCTTGATTTGTTGCATCTCTGGGGGCATACTTTGGCTTGCCATTTGTTTTTCAAATTCTCGTTTGACATACCATTTAAGACCGTAAGTACGCGCCAGCAAATAAATCACCACACCCACGAGCATCAACCAAAAAATAATGGTGGAATAACCGTGCACAAAAATCAGACCTAAAATCGCTAGCACCACAATGACTGCCAAAATTGCCCAAGTTTTTGGGGTGATTTTGGTCAAAGTTTGGTTGTTGGCATCAAACAGCTGTAGCTGTGCTTGACGAAACTCGTCCTCGGTCAGATTCAAATTCACAGGTTGTAGGGTGTAAGGGTACAGAGCCATAAATAATTCACTCACTATCAAACGATAGTTACAAAACGATAAAAGAAGGCTTATCTTACCCAACCTTGACCCAAAAATAAACCTAACAACGCACTTTTTGATAAATTTTTGTTTTACCGCCAATGCAGCGAGGGGCGAACGCCGATAAGCGCATACCGATAAATCGTCAATTTGCCGTGTATTTCTAGTCGCTACCGTGAAAAATCGCTGCAATCTTGGTATCATACACGCTGATATCAACAGCCATTTTGCTGCTTTAACTCAAGTTTGAACAATTTAAGGAACTTATCGCCATGATCGACCCAAAATTACTGCGTACAGAACTAGACACGGTCGCTGAAAAACTTGCCAAACGCGGCTATGAGCTTGATAAAGCATTTTGGCAGCAAGTCGAAGAACAGCGCAAATCCATTCAAGTCAAAACCGAAGAATTACAAGCCAAAAAAAATGCGGGCGCCAAACAAGTCGGCTTGATGAAACGTAATGGCGAAAATACGGACGCCTTGATGGCAGAAATGGCAACCATCAGTAGCGACATGAAACAAGCGGAAGACGCGCTCAAAGCCTTGCAGGAAAAAATTCAAGCGGCAGCTTTAACCATCCCAAACTTGCCTGATGACAGCGTGCCGGCAGGTAAAGATGAAAACGACAATGTCGAAATGCGTCGATGGGGCGAGCCGCGCCAATTTGATTTTGAGGTCAAAGACCATAGCGACTTGGGCGAAGATTTGGGGCTACTTGACTTTGAAATGGCGGCAAAACTGACTGGCTCACGGTTTAGCGTGCTAAAAGGTCAACTTGCCAAACTCAACCGCGCCTTGATTGCGTTTATGCTTACTACCCATACTGACAAATACGGCTATACGGAAATGTATGTGCCCTATATGGTCAATGCCGACAGCCTACTGGGTACAGGGCAGCTACCAAAGTTTGAAGAAGAGCTATTTAAGCTGCGCGGTGAAAAAGAGTATTACCTAATCCCCACGTCAGAGGTGCCGCTTACCAACAGTGTGCGCGACAAAATCCTAGACCCCGAAGCTCTGCCCATCAAAGTGACTGCCCATACCCCCTGTTTTCGTAGTGAAGCGGGCAGTGCCGGGCGAGATACGCGCGGCTTGATTCGTCAGCACCAGTTTGAAAAAGTGGAAATGGTGCAAATCGTCCATCCTGAGACTTCAATGCAAGCCTTAGAGGACATGACAGGACAAGCGGAATATATCTTGCAGCAGCTTGGCTTGCCGTATCGGGTGATTGTGCTGTGTGGTGGTGATATGGGCTTTGGCGCGGTGAAAACCTATGACATCGAAGTGTGGCTACCGTCTCAGACTACCTACCGTGAAATCTCAAGCTGTTCAAACTGTGGCGACTTCCAAGCGCGGCGTATGCAAGCGCGTGTCAAAGACGGCAAAAAAACTGAGCTGGTGCATACGTTGAACGGCTCAGGTCTTGCGGTGGGTCGTACTCTGCTTGCCATCATGGAAAATTACCAAAATGCGGATGGTACGATTACGGTGCCTGAAGTGTTACGTCCGTATATGGGCGTGGAAAAAATCGGTTAAGCAAAAAAAACAGCCAGTCATAACTGGCTGTTTTTTTTGACCAATCAATAAACCTGCCTAAGTTATTTGGATAAAGTAGGCGAGAGAGTGGGTATTTTTTGTGGTTAAAGATCAATATGGGTAAGGCGATGAGAATAGGGAATACTTCTAGAAACCAAGTCGCGCGGTAATGGTTTTAAATAATTGATATTATTAAAAAAATTTTTAAAAATACCAGTAAATTTGAATGAAAGGTTTTGTTAGATTGAGTCATAAAGTGAAGGGATTACATAATATTATTCATTAAAAAATTTATATTTTAAAAATTTTGTATAATAAAAAAATATATAGATTATACTGCAAAAAGAAACATTTTTATTCGTATGAAAAGGAAAAATTATGCCATTAAGTAATATACCCACAAAAGAGCAGTTTCTAGTTATCGGGCTTGTTGGTGCCGTTGGTAGTAGTCTGAAAACTTTATCAAATGTTCTCAAGTCAATATTCAATGATGACTTTAATTATAGTGTTGAAGAAATTTCAATTTCCAAAGCATTTCTTGAGAAAAGAATTACTGAACACTGGTCAAACTCCTTTGAAAGATATACCAAACTTATGGATGAGGGTAATAGTGTTAGAAAGAAATATGACAATAGATATTTATCTGATAAAGTCATTGAGTATATTGCAAATGCAAGGTCAAACAGTAATGAGAAAAGAATAGTATATATTGTTAATTCGTTAAAGCATGATGAGGAAATCAAAAATCTGAGAACAGTTTATGGTAGAAATTTTTTCCAAGTTTCTCTCTATGAATCACCTGTTAAAAGAAAAGATGTATTGATTAATGAAGTTGGTATGAATGAGGAGGAAGCAGAAAATATAATAAAGCGTGATGAGGGGGAAGAAAATGACTATGGGCAACACACAACAGAGGCATTCCATCTAGCTGATTACTTTATTAAATATGATAATAGATCTTCTATTCACTTACGTAATTCGTGCGAAAGGTTTATTTCATTATTATTTGGACAACCTTATATAACTCCGACATTCAATGAATTTGCGATGTATATGGCATTTACTTCAAGTTTGCGCTCAGCAGATTTATCACGACAAGTTGGAGCAGTTATTTCAAAAGATAGAAATATTATTTCAACAGGTGCGAATGATATTCCAAAGTTTGGGGGTGGCCAGTATTGGCCAGAGTTTGATGAAGAAACTGGAAAAATCTATGATTTAAAAGGGGGCAGAGACTACATGCTTGGTCATGATAGTAATCAAGTGGAAAGGGAAAAAATTGTTGAAGAAATTTTCAATAATATTGTTAAAAGCTTCAATTCGTATTTTAATGATGATCAGGTATTACATAAGGAAAATAAAGATACCTTAAAAACCATTATTAAACAAAGTCCATTGAAATATATAACCGAATATGGAAGAGTTGTTCATGCAGAGATGGATGCTATATTATCCTGTGGGAGAACACATAACTCGACAATTGGCACTTCGATGTTTGTAACAACTTTCCCCTGTCATAATTGTGCTAAACATATAATTTCAGCGGGTATTAAAGAAGTATTTTTTATTGAGCCATACCCAAAAAGTAAAGCCTTAAAACTTTGGAAGGACTCAATTTCAATTGATAATCAAGTAAATAAATTAAATTTTGAACCTTTTGTCGGTGTTGGCCCTAAAAGTTTCTTAGATTTATTTTCTATGTCACAAGGTGATGGTAAAAAAATCGTAAGAAAAAAAGATGGTAAAAAAGTTGAATGGGATTCGAAAAATGCAACCCTTCGATTAGGACAAAATTTATATTCAGTTAAAGAAACTGAGAAAAATGTTATAGAAAAACTTAAAAAATATAATTTTTAAATTACATTTAAAAAAATAAGACATAATTAACTTATGTCTTATTTAAGTTATCAAATATGTGAATTTTTTAGTCTTATATTACGCCACTTCACCTTTTAAGAAGTCTTGCGCGAATTTTTGTAACACGCCACCGGCATTGTAAGTATCCACTTCCGCTTGGGTATCAAGACGGCACGTCACCGGCACTTCAAGCGGCTGAGAGCCTTCTTTATTAATCACCAGCGTCAAATCACAACGTGGCGAGATGTCACCAATCACATCATACGTCTCAGTCCCATCTAGCCCTAGCGTGATACGCGTCGTCCCAGCTTTAAATTCAAGCGGCAGCACGCCCATACCGATAAGGTTGGTACGGTGAATCCGCTCAAAACCTTCCGCCACAATCGCTTCTACCCCAGCTAGGCGCACACCTTTGGCAGCCCAGTCACGGCTAGAGCCTTGACCATAATCCGCGCCTGCGATGATGATGAGTGGCTGCTTACGGTTCATGTAGGTCTCAATAGCTTCCCACATCCGCATCACTTGACCTTCAGGCTCAACGCGAGCCAGTGAGCCTTGTTTGGTACTGCCATCGTCATTTTTCACCATTTCATTGAACAGTTTTGGATTGGCAAAGGTGGCACGTTGCGCGGTTAAATGGTCGCCGCGGTGGGTGGCATAGCTGTTAAAATCTTCTTCGGGTAAGCCCATTTTTGCCAAGTATTCGCCTGCTGCCGAGCTTGCTAAAATCGCATTGGAGGGCGACAAGTGGTCGGTGGTGATATTGTCAGGCAAAATCGCCAATGGACGCATGCCTTTGAGGGTGCGTTCACCGGCTAGCGCGCCTTCCCAGTAGGGTGGGCGGCGGATATAGGTTGACATAGGTCGCCAGTTGTACAGTGGGCTGTCGGCTTTTTCGCTGCGGTCAAGGTTGAACATCGGGATATAGATTTGACGGAATTGTTCAGGTTTGACGTGTTTTGCCACAATCGCGTCAATCTCTTCATCCGATGGCCAAATGTCAATCAGGCGAATCTCTTTACCATTGACCACGCCAAGCACGTCTTTTTCGATGTCAAAACGAATCGTCCCTGCAATCGCATACGCGACGACTAATGGCGGGCTTGCTAAGAAGGCTTGTTTGGCATACGGGTGGATACGTCCATCAAAGTTGCGGTTGCCTGATAGCACCGCCGTGGCATACAGGTCGCGGTCGATGATTTCTTGCTGAATCGCAGGATCTAACGCACCCGACATACCGTTACAAGTGGTACAGGCAAATGCCACGATACCAAAGCCGAGTTTTTCCAGTTCCGGCAATAGGTTAGCGTCTTGCAAGTACAATTCAGCCACTTTTGAGCCAGGGGCGAAGGATGATTTCACCCAAGGTTTACGGGTCAAGCCAAGTTCGTTGGCTTTTTTGGCAAGTAATGCCGCTGCCACCACGTTACGAGGGTTTGAGGTATTGGTACACGAGGTGATAGCCGCGATAATCACCGCACCATCAGGCATTAAGCCATTCTCTGATTCAGGCACGGCTTCACCTTCGGCATGGGCAATGCCTTTGGCAGAAAGCTCAGAAGTCGATACGCGCGCGTGGGGATTTGAAGGACCTGCCATGTTACGGGTCACGAGTGACAAATCAAACTCAAGTACACGCTCATAGTCGGCATTGGCTAGGTCAGATGACCAAAGCCCTGCAGTTTTGGCATAGTTTTCCACCAGTTCGACTTGTTTGTCTTCACGCCCTGTGAGGCGTAAATAGTCGATGGTTTGCCCATCAATATAAAATAACCCTGCGGTTGCACCATATTCTGGGGTCATGTTGGCGATGGTGGCGCGGTCACCGATGGATAGACTGTCTGCGCCTTCACCGAAGAATTCCACATAGGCACCGACTACGCGCTCTTTACGCAAAAACTCAGTCAATGCCAACACAATATCGGTGGCGGTGATGCCTGCTTGGCGTTTGCCTTTGAGGTGTACGCCCACGATATCAGGCAGTCGCATCATCGATGGGTGACCGAGCATCACGGTTTCTGCTTCCAGTCCACCGACACCCACCGAAATCACCCCCAGTGCATCCACGTGCGGGGTGTGGCTGTCTGTACCCACGCAAGTATCTGGGAACGCGACGCCATTTTGTACTTGGATAACAGGTGACATTTTCTCCAGGTTGATTTGGTGCATGATGCCATTGCCTGCGGGAATCACATCGACGTTTTCAAAGGCAGTCTTTGTCCAGTTGATAAAGTGAAAACGGTCTTCGTTGCGGCGGTCTTCGATAGCGCGGTTTTTTTCAAACGCATCTGGGTCATAACCACCACATTCCACAGCAAGCGAGTGGTCAACAATCAGCTGAGTTTGCACCACAGGGTTGACCTTGCTTGGGTCGCCACCTTGCTCAGCGATAGCATCACGCAAGCCTGCCAAGTCCACAAGGGCAGTTTGACCTAAGATGTCGTGACACACCACACGCGCAGGGTACCAAGGAAAGTCTAACGTACGCTCGCGGTTGATGAGCTGTTTAAGCGCAGCGGTCAATTCATTTGAATCAGTGACTTTACGCACCAATTGCTCAGCTAAAATACGCGAGGTGTAGGGAAGTTTATCATACGCGTCTGGGGTGATGTCGTTCACCGCTTGGCGGGTGTCAAAGTATTCTAAGTCGGAGTTGGGTAGGGTTTTTTTGTATTGGCTATTCATTTGATAACTTCTCCTTGTTGTGCGGTATTTAAATCATTTTGTCTAGAAATAAGTTTATTTGTAAAATCCTTACTTCTGATGGCTTGATTTTTATCAATCTTCATCGTAGACAATTCATTTTCAATAATTTCTGTACATTTTTTAAAAATAGGGTTTATTTTTTGAGAATTAGAACAATATGCTATCATTTCATTTATACCAAAAGATTTAGTTTTCTTATTTTTAAGGTCTCTATATACTAGTAATGCAATCTGATATTTAAAGGATTTAAATTTATTTAATTTAGGTTTTTTTAAATAGTAATCAAGTTTATTAATTATCAGTGCAGAAAGATAATAATTCGATAATTCATTTTTATTTTTAAATAACTTACTGCTATTGCTTTCTAAAAGTTCACCAAAGTAACGGTGTGTACTTTGCGGTTGTTGTAATTGAGTTGCAACATAAGCTTTAATTTGTGAGGCTAAAGTTATAATTTGATTGGATTTAATATTAGGTACATTTAGATATTCTTTAGAACGTCTTTCATAAAAAATTGGATGAGTGATATCCTTTGATTTAGCTTTATAATATTCCTGCAAGTCTTTGTGAAACGGTTTTAAGGATTCAAAAGCTTCATCTTTAACTTCCGTTTGTCTATTAGTAGCTCTTATAATTTTATTTGTAACGTCTAAGTCTATTGTCTCAATCACCTTTAAAACAATTTGAGTATCATTTAATAAGTTTTCTCGATTGGCAAAAAGTATATGGCTTGTTTGACATCCATTAACAATCTGAAAATCAGTAAGTTTCATTTTTGAACCAATTTTCTCTACTTTTTTTGCAATAATTGTTATTCCATTATTCATAAGAGAAAGTAAAAGTTGATTTTTAGATGATATAATGGTATCCCTAATTTCTTTATTGACTTTGTTATCGCCCTGAAAATCACGAATATTATCGTAAAATAAATCTTTCGATAAGTTTTTATTTTGGTCTTCGATTAAACTAAGGTAATCTAGTACAGAAATATTTCCTATGTATGCTTGTCTTACATTGTATTCGTCAGGCATATTTGGTAATGAAACATGATTATTGAACGGTATTTCTTTAACAATCTTTCTGCTAATTTCTCTATATGTTTCTTTCAATTTGTTGGCATCATAAAAATCAATTTTAATTTCATTCTTGAAAAAACTCTTTGCTTCGAGTTCACTAAGTTCCATTTTAACCTTGCCAGTAATTTGCTTTGGCTCTTTCCACTCACCAGAACTAACGAAGAAAAGTTTTAAAACAGGACTCTCTTCATCGAAATTTATAGATTCTTTATAAATTTTATCTTTGATTAAGCGTAAAGATTTTATCTTATCATTTTCAGGCAAAAATGATTCTGGGCTAAAAAAATTTTTCACTCCTGAAATAAAATTTCCTACTTGTGATCCATCAAATTTTGGTGAGGATTTAGATTGTATAAGAGCGAAAATTACATTTAAACTACCATTTTGTTTTCTTAAAAAATCAATTTCAGTTTCATCTGTAATAATATTTCCATTTACAATAATTGCTAAACCATCTAAGGCAGTATCATCTCCTCCGCCTGTTGATAAATTATCTAAATTAATGTCACGTGGATATAATTTAGAAATAATATTAAAATTGACAAAATCCTCAAATGAATCATCTAGAGATTGTTCTTCAAGTTCATGTTGTTCAATAAAATTTAGCAAAAAGCTTTTTAAGATTTCATCTTTCATAATAAGTTTCCGAGTTGAAATTATGTATCTAATAATGTATAAAGCTACTAGAAATATTAGTAGCTTTATGATTTTTCAAAACAATAACCATTAACGCTTATCTAACGGCACAAATTTTTGGTCATCAGGGCCTGTGTAGTTGGCAGAAGGACGGATGATTTTGCCATCGGCACGTTGCTCAAGCACGTGCGCTGACCAACCTGCGGTACGCGCAATCACAAATAATGGGGTAAACATGGCTGTCGGCACGCCCATTTTGTGGTAGCTGACCGCTGAGAACCAGTCGAGATTTGGGAACATTTTTTTGTTGTCCCACATCACGGTTTCTAGGCGTTCTGCCACGTCAAATAGGGTCATGTCGCCCGTTTCTTTGGACAAGTTGCGAGCCACTTCTTTGATGACCACGTTGCGTGGGTCGCTCACGGTATACACAGGGTGACCAAAGCCAATGATAACTTCTTTTTTCTCAAGACGCTCAAGGATGTCTTTTTCTGCGTCGTCGGCACTGCGGTAGCGTTTTTGGATGTCATACGCCACTTCATTGGCGCCGCCATGTTTTGGACCTTTAAGTGCACCGATTGCGCCTGAGATGGCGGAGTACATATCCGAGCCAGTCCCCGTAATCACGCGGCTAGTAAAGGTTGACGCATTGAACTCATGCTCAGCGTATAAGATGAGTGAGATGTGCACGGCTTTGATATGCGATTCACTAGGGGCTTCACCTTGTAGGAGTTCAAGGAAGTGACCGCCAATGCTGTCTTGGTCGCTCTCAAGGCTGATGACTTTGCCATTGTGGCTATAGTGGTACCAGTATAGTAGCATTGAGCCTAATGAGGCGATAAGCTTGTCAGCGATATCACGGGCTTCTGAGGTAGGTTGGCTTTCACGCTCAGGTAAGGTGCAGCCCAGTGCTGATACGCCGGTACGCATCACATCCATCGGGTGGGCGTGGGCAGGCAAGGCTTCTAACACCGCCAGTACATTGACCGGCAAGTTACGCAGGGTTTTGAGTTTTTTCTTGTACGCCGCTAGCTCATGACGGTTTGGCAAATGACCATGAATCAGTAGGTGCGCTACCTCTTCAAACTCGCTGTCTTTTGCCAAATCCAAAATATCATAACCACGATAGCTTAAGTCATTGCCTGTACGACCTACGGTACATAGGGCAGTGTTGCCCGCTGGTACCCCTGATAGGGCAACGCTTTTTTTGGGTTTTGGCTTGTTGTCGCTCGCGTCTGTCACTGGGGTATCTTTTGACATGGTAAAACTCCTTTTTAGCTTTATTAAATGTTTGGCATTCAGTGTTTAGCCTTAAATATTTGGCATTAAGTGTTGAGCATAGTTCGCCAATTATTTTTTTGATTTAAATAATGCGTCAAGTTTTTGCTCATATGAGTGGTAATTTAAGAAATCATACAATTCCATACGGGTTTGCATGGTGTCAACCACAGAGGTTTGTACGCCTTCATCTTTTAAGGCTTGGTAGACATTGAGGGCGGCTTTGTTCATCGCACGAAACGCAGATAATGGATAAAGTACCATGTCAACGCCCACGTCAAACAGCTCTTTAGTGCTATAAAGGTCGGTTTGCCCAAACTCAGTCATATTGGCAAGCACGGGAATGTCTAACACGTCGGTAAATTTGCGGTACATGGCGATATCGGTCAATGCTTCAGCAAAAATCATGTCCGCGCCTGCTTCTTGAAACGCCACCGCACGTTCAACCGCAGCCTCCAAACCTTCCACTGACAGCGCATCGGTTCGTGCCATCACCACAAAATCTGGGTCAACTTTGGCATCCAGCGCAGCTTTTAGTCGGTCAACCATCTCGCTGGTTGAGACGATTTCTTTGTTGGGGCGATGACCACAGCGTTTTTGCGCCACTTGGTCTTCGATATGGACTGCGGCAACGCCTGCTTTTTCCATCTGTTTGATGGTTTGGGCGATGTTAAATGCGCCGCCCCAACCCGTGTCGATGTCAACCAATAATGGCGTGTCAACCGCATTGGTGATACGGGTAGCATCAGTCAATACATCGTTAAGGCTCGTCATACCGAGGTCGGGCAAACCAAATGAGGCGTTAGCAACACCGCCACCTGAGAGATAAATCGCTTTATGACCGACTTGGCTTGCCATCATGGCAGTATAGGCATTGATAGTGCCAACGATTTGAAGGGGACGACCTTCGGCTTTTTCAGACTCGATGGCGTCACGGAATTTGCGACCTGCAGAGATAGGTGCCATGTTGCTTCCTTTTTACATGATTGAAGGGGAAAATAGCAAAGTTAGGGTTAATCAGCCCTGCTTTAGGTTTAGGGCAAGGCAGGTTATTTGCTGCTTTGCCTTAGTATATCCATAAGTATACGCACAAAAAAACTGGCTGTCAGTACGCTGTTTTTAAAAACTAAATTAAGTAAAAATAAAATTATGCGTAAAATGAATAGTAAACTTCTATTTTTACATAATTAGTCGCTCTAACTTTTAAAAGGTGAATATTTTGCGCAAAGTGTGAAGTGTTTATTTACATTTATTTACAATAAATAGGCGTTCGTTGCTACATTCTTCTAAAATAAGTTTAACAAACTAGGCATGATATACAGGTTGAAATTTGAGGAATTACTTATGGCACAATCAACGTTACCGAGTCATATCAAACAACTGGTCGATAAAAAAAACTACGTCATCGCCATCAAAACCCACGCACAAGAGCAGGGGATTAGCTTAGACGAAGCAAAACAACAAATTGATGCGTATGAAAATCAAGCGTTAGCGGCAAACAGTCAAACGCCGTCTACAGCCCATCCTGCGCCATCAGCAGGGGTTAAAGAGCAAGGCTTTAGCACATTGACACAAGGGCTTGATAATCATCTTAAACAAGAAAATATCACCCTACCGTTATTGCCAAGATGGGTGAAACGGGTGAGTGTGATTATCTTGGTCATCTTGATAATAGGTTGGTTGTTTTATCGATGGTTTAAATAATTAATTGTTCAAATAATTGCGGGTTTAGATGATAAGCACTGCAATAAAAAAAGCGTATGACGATTCAATACGCTTTTTTAATGAAATGCTCGTGTTGTTGGACTGCAATTAATTGCCAATTTGCATGTATTTTTGGAAGTTTTCGGCATAGTCGTCAATATTGTCAGACAACATTCGCTCAAAATTCTTGGTGAAATGTTCGATAATATCTTGCTTTTCTTTGGCATAATCAGCGCCTTTGACAAAGCCCGTTGCCGCTGTCCATGCGCTAAAACGTGCGACCGCATACAACATGGAGGCATTGATTTTACCTGCGTGTATATCATCGGTGCGAAGGGTATTGGCAAGCTGGATAAACTCATCAGCACGCTCATAAAACGCGTTCATTTCTTCGGTGATTTGGTTGGTGTTTTCGCTCATAACTTTTCTCTAATTCTCTACCATCAATTAAACGTTAAAAAGGTGCGTAAAACGCACCCTACAAATCTTGTACTACGTCAATAAAATTATAAACCTGCGTCTGCTCTAAGTAGTGCTGCGCGGTCAGTACGCTCCCAAGTAAAAGCGGTTTCAGTGCCTTGGCGACCAAAGTGACCATAGCTCGCTGTTTGCTCATACATGGGCTGGAGTAGGTTAAGCATACGCGTGATACCATACGGACGTAAATCAAAATGCTGGCGGATAAAATCGACAATCTTGTCATCGCTGATTTTGCCCGTGCCAAAAGTGTTGACAGAAATAGAGGTTGGCTCTGCTACACCGATGGCATAACTTACTTGAATTTCACAGCGCTCCGCCAGTCCTGCCGCTACGATATTTTTGGCAACATAACGCCCTGCATAGGCTGCACTACGGTCAACTTTTGATGGGTCTTTACCTGAGAACGCACCGCCGCCGTGACGCGCCATACCGCCATACGTGTCTACGATGATTTTACGACCCGTCAAACCCGCATCGCCCACAGGACCACCAATCACAAATAACCCGGTTGGGTTGATATGATACTTTGTGTCCTTGTGCAGCATCGCGGCTGGAATGACAGGCTTGATGATTTCTTCCATGACTGCTTCATGCAAGTCTTTTTGCGAGATACTTGGATCGTGTTGGGTTGATAGTACCAGCGCATCAATAAACGCAGGTTTGTCGCCATCATAGCGTACCGTGACTTGCGCTTTGGCATCGGGACGCAGCCACGCTAATGTGCCGTCTTTACGCAATTGCGCTTGCTTTTCCATCAAACGATGGGAAAACTGAATGGGGGCAGGCATCAACACATCCGTCTCATGGGTGGCATAACCAAACATCAAACCTTGGTCACCGGCACCTTGCTCTTCAGGGCGCGAGCGGTCAACACCTTGGGCGATTTCGGGAGATTGTTTGCCAAGCATATTGATAACCGCACAGGTGGCGCCATCAAAGCCTAATTCTGAGCTATTGTAGCCAACGCGCAGAACGGTATCACGCACGATTTTTTCAAAATCAACATTGGCGGTGGTAGAGATTTCACCCGCCAGCACCACGCCGCCTGTTTTGGTCAAGGTTTCGCACGCCACACGCGCATGAATGTCTTGCTCAAGGATGGCGTCAAGGATAGCATCAGAGATTTGGTCAGCGAGTTTGTCTGGGTGACCTTCACTGACGGATTCAGAGGTAAATAGTTGATATTCACGCATTTAATTTTCTCATTACATCAAGGGTGATAGAAAATTAATCGCTTTGCAAACCTATCTCTATTTTACATCTTCAAAACGAGAACAAAGCAAAAATAGAAAGTCACGGACTGCGATACAGCACGAGCAAGTTTGCAAAATGATTAACGAAAAAATGATTAATATGACTAATAGCAAAATGACTCATACAAGTCATTGCCGCTACAGTGGAAAAAGTTAGGGGATATTATAAGGGATTTTGCCAAATTAACCTAATGCTTTTAAATGCCTAACTGGAATAGGTTAATGGGGTAATTTGAACAAATTTGATGAGGGCTGGTTTGTTAATGGGTGGTCTTTTTCGATATAACCCGTCACTGATACAATATTTCGCGTTATTTTGCTTTAACTTCTTACCCATCAACCCCATTATTTACCCATCTATGACTACTATAAAGACAATAAAATGCGACCACCTCAATCTTCCCGATCCGAACGTGAACTTAGCCAACTTGCCCGCCAAATCCAAGATGATGCCCAAATCACCGGTGTCAATGCCAGTGGCACCCAAATCTCAAGTAAACCTTTTGAGATGGTGACCGAATTTGAACCATCAGGCGACCAACCGCAAGCGATTGCCAAATTGGTTGACGGTGTCGACAAAGGCATGCACGGTCAGTTGCTCTTAGGGGTGACAGGCTCAGGTAAAACCTACACCATGGCAAAAGTGATTGCCCAATGCCAGCGTCCTACCATTATCATGGCACACAACAAAACCCTTGCCGCCCAGCTATATGGCGAGTTTAAGGCATTCTTTCCCCACAATGCTGTGGAGTATTTTGTCAGTTATTATGACTATTATCAGCCTGAAGCGTATGTACCTGCCAGCGATACCTTTATCGAAAAAGACAGCGCCATCAACGACCATATCGACCAAATGCGACTGTCCGCCACGCGTGCGCTACTCGAACGTCGTGACGCCATTATCATTGCATCGGTGTCTTGTATTTATGGTCTCGGTGACCCAGAAAGCTACCTAAAAATGCTTCTTCACATCGTAGTGGGTGACAAAATCGACCGCACTGCCATGCTCAAACGCTTGGTGGAGCTGCAATATACGCGTAACGAGCTTGACTTTGGGCGAGGTACTTACCGTTTGCGTGGCGAAGTGCTGGATATTTACCCAGCTGAGTCTGAACAGCTTGCGGTGCGTATCAGTATGTTTGATGACGAAGTGGAAAAAATCACTTGGTTTGACCCGTTGACAGGCAAGAACGTGCGCAGTGTGCCACGCATTACCATCTATCCAAAATCACACTACGTCACCCCACGAGACAAGTTAGAAAGAGCCAGTGGCACTATTAAAGCCGAGCTTGAACAACGCCTTGAGTATTTTCGAGCGCATGACAAACTGATTGAAGCCCAGCGTATCAAAGAACGCACCACTTATGATTTGGAAATGATTCAACAGCTTGGCTACTGTAACGGCATTGAGAACTATTCGCGCCATTTATCGGGACGTCCTGCGGGTGAAGCACCGCCGACGTTGTTTGACTATATTCCGCCCGACGCCTTGCTATTTATTGATGAAAGCCATGTAACCGTGCCACAAGTCGGCGCGATGTACAAAGGCGATAGAAGTCGTAAAGAAACTTTGGTCAATTATGGCTTTCGCCTGCCATCTGCGATGGATAACCGCCCGCTGATGTTTGAAGAATGGGAGCGTATTACCCCAAGTACAGTGTATGTGTCGGCGACCCCGGCGCAGTACGAGCTTGAGCACAGCGAGCAAATCGTAGAGCAAGTGGTGCGTCCGACAGGTCTGGTCGATCCGATACTAGAGATTCGCCCTGTCTTGACCCAAGTTGATGATGTGCTATCAGAAATCAACATTCGTAAAGCCAAAGATGAGCGAGTGCTGATTACCACGCTCACCAAACGCATGGCAGAAGATTTGACCGGTTATCTAAAAGAGTACAACATCAAAGTCGCTTATTTGCACTCGGATATTGACACGGTGGAGCGGATGAAAATCATCCACGAACTGCGGACAGGCGTGCATGATGTGCTGGTTGGTATCAACCTGTTGCGTGAGGGGTTGGATATGCCTGAGGTGAGTTTGGTGGCGATTTTTGATGCGGATAAAGAAGGCTTTTTACGCTCGGAGCGTTCGCTCATTCAGACCATCGGTCGTGCCGCGCGCCATGTCAATGGTAAGGCGATTTTGTACGCTGACAGCATTACCCCAAGTATGCAAAAAGCGATTGAAGAAACCGAGCGTCGCCGTGCCAAACAGATGGCGTATAACGAGGAACATGGCATCACGCCGACGTCCGCTCGCCGTCAGATTACCGACAAAATCGACACAGGCGAGGCAGAAGCCCCGAATGATAACCAAGCGATTGCGGTCACCCATGCGTTCCCTGATGTGGATATTTCGATTTTGCGTTCGCCTGATTTGCTTGCCAAAGAGATTGCACGGCTAGAAAAAGAAATGAAAGCCTTGTCGCGTGATTTGAAGTTTGAGGAAGCGGCAAAAGTGCGCGATAAGGTGGTGAGCCTAAGAGAGTTTGTGTTGCAATGATAGTGGACGATGGGTGTTAAATGTGCGGTTTTACCCCAAGAAGAGTAACAGCTTTTCTTGGGGCAAGTTTAAGCTATCATCCAACTTTTTACATTAAACATCATCATTATCCTTGCTAAGTTTTTGTTTTAATGGACTAACAAAATAAAAAATCCCTACCATAAACACACTAATCAATACCGCAATTTCTAGCCGCCCCATCGCCACTGCCACGCCCACACAGCCTGCCGACCAAATCGCAGCCGCTGTCGATGTCCCTTCAATCATGCCATCTTTTTTGAGAATTGCCCCACCGCCGATAAAGCCAATCCCCGTTACCACGCCGCTTACGATGCGCCCCATTGCACTGGGGTCATCGCCTTGCACTTCAAACGCAAGCAGCGCAAAACTACAGCTTGCCAGGCTTACAAGCGGAAAGGTGCGCAGCCCAATGTTTTGTCGACTGTTCTCACGATTGTAGCCGACAGGTAACACCAACACAAATGCTATCACCATTTGAAACATGTGAACGACCATCAATTTCCAATCTAAATCAAATAAATTACCTACAAAATTATCCATCATGTCACCAACAAGCGAGTCAAAAAAAGTTGAAATTTTATCCGATAAAAATAAAAAAAATAGCATGCAAATGTAATAACAAAGTCATTATGGTTTGTGACCAAAAAACGTCATTAATTATGGCATAATAGCCACATTGAATGAGAATAATTTTTAACAACACATTGCGAGCTAAAGAAATATATGACCAACGTCACCGAAACCAACCAAACCGAAAATCCACAGCTATTAAACAGCGAAATGCCGGATGTACCCACCAATATACCCACACCAGACCCCAGTTTAAATAGTCACCAATTAAATAGTAATCAACCGCAAAAAATCTATCTAAAAGACTACACACCGCCAGTCTTTAGCGTCAATCACATTGACCTTAACATCGAGTTGTTTGACGGCGCTGATAAAAAGCATGCAACCGTCACCGCCAATCTTGACATGACAAGAAACACAGCAGGCGATTTGGTACTCTTTGGACGAGAATTGCAACTTGAATCAATTACCTTAAACGGCAAAATTTTAAGCGAAAGCGACTACCAACTAGACCAAGAAAGCCTAACGATTGTTAACGCGCCAGACACTTGTCAGATTACTACCGTTGTCACCATCGTGCCGCAAACCAATACCAGTCTTGAAGGGTTATACCAAGCAGGGGAAGGGGCGGACAAAATGTTCTGTACCCAGTGTGAGCCAGAAGGGTTTCGTAAAATTACCTTTTATCCGGACCGTCCCGATGTGCTTGCCACCTTCACCACACGCATTGAAGCCGATAAAACTTACCCAACGCTGCTTGCCAATGGTAATTTAATCGACCAAGGCGAGCTTGCGGGCGACCGTCATTTTGCAGTGTGGCAAGACCCCACCAAAAAACCGAGTTATCTATTCGCTTGCGTGATGGCAGATTTGGACGTATTGACCGATCAGTATGTCACCAGTGAAGGGCGTGAGGTGCTGCTTGAATTATACGCCAAGCATGAAAACATCGAGCAGTGCCATGTCGGCATGCAAGCGTTAAAAGACTCAATGAAATGGGACGAAGACAACTACGGACGGGCGTATGATCTTGACCGCTATATGATTGTGGCGGTGAGCCAGTTTAATATGGGCGCGATGGAAAACAAGGGATTAAACATCTTTAACACCGCTTGCGTACTATCTAGCCCAGAGACCACCACCGATCGCCGTAATTTTAATGTCAAAGCGGTGATTGCCCATGAATACTTCCATAACTGGACGGGCAACCGTATCACCTGCCGTGACTGGTTTCAGCTGTGTCTAAAAGAAGGCTTTACCGTATTTCGGGACCAGTCTTTTTCCGAAAGTCTGCATTCTGCTGCGGTACAGCGGATTGATGATGTGGCAACATTGCGAGCGGCGCAGTTTCCTGAAGATGCCAGCCCATTGGCGCACCCGCCACGCCCTGACCATTTTGTTGAGATTAACAATTTCTATACCGCCACAGTGTACGAGAAAGGCGCAGAAATCGTGCGCATGATTGCCAATACGCTTGGCAAAGAAAAATTCCGCCAAGGCACGGACGAATATTTTCGCCGTTATGACGGGCAAGCGGTCACGGTTGAAGACTTGTTATCTGCACTGAGCGTTGCAGACCCAAGTATTGAAACATTTATTGATTGGTACACCCAGCCAGGCACGCCTGTGTTGTCGGGGCATTTTGAAAAAACAGCTGACAAGCTTATCTTGACGCTAAGCCAAAACACGCGCCCAGTGGCAGGCTATCCTGCACCAAAAGCCTTGCCGATTCCTGTTAAAATGGCGATTTTTAACCGTGCCACGGGTGAGTTGGCGAAAGAAGACTTGGTATTGTTAAAAGATGATAGCCAGAGCTTTGAATTTGATGGGTTATTTGCTAAGGCGGATTTTGACCCTGTGGTGTCATTGCTTCGTGATTTTTCCGCGCCTGTTCAGCTCAATTTTGAGTATAGCAATGATGATTTGGCGTTTTTGATGCAGTATGAGACCAATGGCTTTAACCGTTGGCAAGCGGCGCAGTTGTTGGTCAATCGTATTTTATTGCAAAATGCTGATACCGATGCCTATATCACGGCACTAAAAGCCAGTCTGCCAGCGCTATCAGAAACCGATCCCATGCTAGCGGCGCGGTTACTAGATATGCCAAGCGAGCGAGAGCTGGGTAGTGCGATTCAAACCGACTATGACCCTAGCCAAGTTCGTGCCCGTCATCAAGCGGTCAAAAAAGCCGTAGCGGTACAGCTTAAAGACATTTGGCAAAGGGCGTATGCCAAACTGCCGATTACCGCGTATGAAGATACAGCCGAAGCCATGGGCGTGCGGGCGTGGCGAAATGTGGTGCTGGATATGGCGTTATTGGCAGGCGTGAGTGATGCCAAACACTGGGCGATTACCCAATACCAACAAGCGTCTTGTATGACTGAGCGTTTAGGCGCGTTAAATGCGGCGGTGGCGCATGGTTTGCCGCAAAAAGCCGAATGGCTTGCCGATTTTTACCAACGCTTTCACCATGATGCATTGGTGATGGATTTATGGTTTGGTGTCCAAGCCAATGACAGTCAGGCGAGTGTTGCTGATATTTTTGCGTTAACCTCACATCAAGACTTTGACATCAATACCCCAAACCGGGTACGGGCGGTGCTCGGCGGATTGCTTGCGCAGCCCACCAAAATTTGGACACAGCAAGGCGTTGAGCAGTATTTGAGCATGATGCAAGATTTGGATAAACGTAACCCACTGTTGGCGTCACGTTTGATTCAAGGTTTATCAAATTGGAATGCCTTGGTAGCAGACAAAAAGTCAATGGTTAAACAGGCTTTGATATTAAGCCAAGCTAATATGTCGTCCAAAAATGTGAAGGAAACCTTGCAAAGTATGCTCAACAATCTTTAAAATGCAAGCTTAAACGCTGACAAGCCGTGTCAATAAAATCAAGGGGTAGTGCAAAATGTCACAATCTGACCGACAGCAGATTATATTTTGCTTTATCCTAGCGATTACTGCGCTTGCGGTGGCAATGGGAATCGGGCGATTTGCTTTTACACCGATTTTGCCGTTGATGATACAAGAAGGCACGGTCCATCTTGCGCAAACGGCGTGGTTATCAAGTAGCAACTATATTGGCTATTTGGTCGGGGCGCTGTCACTGCTTAAAAGTAACCGACATCCGCTTTTTGTCGTGTTAGGTCTGACCTTGGTGACCCTTTCCACTTGGCTGGCTTCGCTAAGCGGTTTTGGTTGGTTACTGGTGTTACGCTTTTTGGCGGGTGTGGCAAGCGCTTGGGTGCTGGTATCTATCAGTGCGTTTGCAATCAATTGGTTAAAATCAAGACAGGTAGCCAGCAGTGGCTTGATTTATACGGGTGTCGGTATCGGTATCACCCTCACAGGATTGATTTGTAGCTATTTTATTTTTCAATCAGCGACAGTGACTATCGCGGCTCAATCATCATTGAGCCCATTATCGAGTCGATTATGGCAGTATCTAGGCGGGATTGCGCTGCTCGCCACCCTGCTTGTCACCTTTTTGCTGGTGAAAATCAACTCAAAATCTCCCTCAACAGCCGCTGCCAAAACCTCTCATACCAAAGCTACCCATACCAAAGCTACCCATACCAAAGCCACAAATACCAATCCTACCGCTAGCATAACACCTAATAAGCTAAAATTAGCGAATGTATTAACCGCCTATGGTTTATTCGGGTTTGGCTATATTTTGCCTGCGACTTTTTTGCCACAAATCGCCAAGCAATGGTTATCAGGGCAAAGTTATTTACTGATTTGGCCGTTTTTTGGCTTGGCGGCGGCTTTGTCGGTGGTGTTGTCGCAGGGGTTACAACGCCGTTATAACAATGTTTCTTTACTCGGCGTTTGGCGAGTGTCGCAAATTATCATGGCGGTCGGTACGTTATTGCCTGCGCTTTGGCAGTCGTTGGCAGGTTTGATGTTGTCAGCGCTGATGGTGGGCGGCACCTTTATGGTGGTGACGATGGCAGGGCTGCAAGTGGCGGCAAGCCAAGTCACCCACTACCCTAAATACAATTTAAGTGCGCTGATGACCGCAAGTTTTGCATTTGGGCAGCTTATCGGACCCTTAACTGCGCTAGTTGCAACAGGCAAAAATATTTGGCTTGCGTTGTTACCCGTCTCAGCTATTGTTTTGCTTATTGGGGTGGCGCTACTTTGGCGACCGTATCAACATCAACAATCATCAAATCATGTTTAAATCACTTTTAACGGGGCAATCATGAGTAATCAAACTGTGAATAACCAAGCTACGAGTAATCAAACTGTGAGCAATCAAACCATTGAGCTTTTACAAAATCATCGGGTGTATCGAGAGTTTGACAGTAGCGCCACCGTGCCAGATTCGCAATTAAACGACATCATCAAATGCGCCCAGCAAGCACCTAGTTGGCAAAACGGACAGCACTACAGCATCATCAATATTAGCGATAAAGCGTTACGTCAAAAAATCGTCGATTTGCAACCGCGTAACCCTCAGATTGCCCAATGTAGTGTGTTTTTGGTATTTGTGATGGATGGCTATCGCTCCTATTTGAGCAGTCAAGCGTATGACGGCAGCTTTGAGGGGTTTAAGGATAGTGATACATTGATTACCCTCGCTACTGATACAGCATTAGCGGCGCAAAATGCCACGGTGGCGGCAGAGAGTTTGGGTTATGCCACCTGTCCGATTGGTGGTTTGCGTATGATTGCCAATGACTTAATCGAACTGCTGCAGCTACCAAAATATACCTATCCAATTTTTGGCTTATGTATCGGTAAACCTAGCGTGGAAATGCGCCTAAAACCGCGTTTACCAAAATCTGCGGTGTATTTTGACAATCAGTATCAAGTTGACGCGTTACCACAAATGCTCGCCGATTATGAGCAAACCATTTTGGCGTTTAATGAAGCGCGTGAGCGTAAGCCATACCGTCAAAAATTTGCCGATTACTACAGTCAACCGTATGTCGCTGCTGCAGAAGATTGGCTCAAAGCGCAGGGTTTTTTGACAAAACAAAAATAACGTGTAAAATTCGCGCAGTTGACAGATGAGAGCAAAATTATGGCAAATTCGCAAAGACAACCAACCCATCAAAATACCGGTAATGATAGCGGCTGGTTCCCAAAATGGCAGCCTTACGATGGGCATTTAGATCATCATCCTGTGCGTATCCACGAGTATTTACCTGCTGATAAAAGTCTGCTACTTGGGCTGCAACATGCGTTTGCGATGTTCGGGGCAACGGTGCTTGCGCCGTTATTGATGGGCTTTGATGCCAACCTTGCGATTTTGATGGCGGGGCTCAGTACGGTGCTGTTTTTCTTTTTAACGGGTGGGCGAGTACCCAGTTATTTAGGGTCAAGTTTTGCCTTTATCGCGCCCGTGATTACCGCGACGGCTTATACAGGCTCAGGCTTTAACGGTAATTTATCCGTGGCGCTCGGTGGTATTTTTGTCTGTGGGGTTTTTTATGCCATGGTCGGATTACTTGTGATGAAAACAGGGGTTGGCTGGATTGAGAAACTCATGCCGCCTGTGGTAACCGGTGCGATTGTGATGATTATCGGGCTAAATTTGGCGCCAGTGACTATCAAAGGCGTGTCGGGCAACCAGTTTGATAGTTGGGTTGCGTTGATGACGATATTGTGTATCAGTGCGGTCGCTGTGTTTAGCCGCGGTATGCTGCGTCGTTTGTTGCTACTGATTGGATTGGTATTGGCGTATATGGCATATTTTGTGCTCACCAATGTGCTTGGGTATGGCAAGCCGATTGATTTTACCCCAGTTGCCCAAGCAGCTTGGGTCGGATTACCCAATTTTTATCATCCGACGTTTGATATCAACGCAATGATTTTGATTGCCCCGGTTGCCTTTATTTTAATCGCCGAGAACTTAGGACATATCAAAGCGGTGGAAGCCATGACAGGACAAGCGGTATCGCCCTATATGGGACGGGCTTTTTTTGCTGATGGTCTATGTACAGCGATGTCATCGAGCATGGGCGGTACGGGCGTGACAACCTATGCGGAAAATATCGGCGTGATGGCAGTGACCAAAGTATACTCGACCACGGTTTTTGTGGTGGCAGGCTTGATTGCTGTGCTACTGGGGCTGTCACCAAAATTTGGCGCGCTTATCCATACCATCCCAGCGCCATTATTGGGCGGTGCCTCGATCGTGGTGTTCGGGCTTATCACGGTAGCAGGGGTCAAAATTTGGCTGGATAATCACATTGATTTTAGCAAAAATGCTAATTTAATCATTGCTGCAGTGACCGTCATTATGGGCGCTGGGGATTTTAGCTTACATATTGGACAATTTAATTTGGGTGGTATCGGTACTGCGACAGTGGTCGCCATCGTGTTAAATTTACTGTTTAGCCGCAGTGAAAAAGCCAAATTGACGGTTTTAAAATAAGCTAAAAAACGCGCTACTTTGGGTAGGGCGTTGTTGCTGGATAAGCTGTTTGATAAGCTGTTTGATAAGTTGTTTGCCAAAAAGAAAAATATGTCAACAAAAATGGACGAAAAAGGATGTCGCATGAGCGAAAACAATGTAGCAAAACCCAAGGGATTGAGCGCAACCAGTTATTTGTTTGTACCCGCCATCAATATTGAGCGGGTGGAAAAAGCCTTTGCCCGTGGCGCAGATACGGTGATAATTGACTTAGAAGATGCGGTCAGTGATAGTGTCAAAATGCAATCACGTGACAATGTGGTCAATTATCTAAGCGGCGCCGATGCCCAGCCTGTTTGGGTGCGTATCAATGCCGCAAGTAGTAACCACCAAGCGGGCGATATTGATTTGCTAAAATCTTTGCCAGCGTCCGCAATCAACAACGTGATTGGGGTAGTGCTACCCAAAGTCGAGCACGCCATAGAGATTGACCGCGTCCGTCATGCGCTCGCCAAACCCATGATTGCCTTGATTGAGACGCCCAAAGGCATGGCAAATATACCCGACATCGCCGCTGCGGCAGGCTTGACTGCGCTCAGTTTTGGCTTTTTGGATATCTGTGAAAAATTGGGCGTGCGCGCAGACAGCGAGGCAGGTCAGATGGTTGCCAACCAAATCCGTTATCAGCTAAGCTTGCATAGTGCTATCAATGCGCTCACCCCACCGATTGAATGCGTATACCCGCCTTTCAATGATGATGACGGTTTGACCCAGCGTGTCAATGGGTGGCGCGATTTGGGTTTTTCAGGGATGCTATGTATTCATCCAAACCAAGTCGCTATTGTCAATGCACTGGCTAGACCCAGCCAAGCACAGCTTGCCTTTGCCAAAAAAGTGGCTGACCATTATGCACAGACAGGGCTTGCGGCATTTGCCATGGATGGACAGATGGTCGATACTCCGGTGATTGTGCAAGCCCAAAAGCTGATTCAAACATACCAACCCTAAGGCTAATCAAACCCTAACCCAACTTATAACAACACAAACCATAACAAGGCAAATCATAACAAGGTAAATTATGACAACACATAGTGAGCATAGCGACAGTAAACCCACCCTAGAGACGATACTCAATCATCGTTCAATTCGCAAATTCACCAATCAGCCAATAGATGCAGCGACGTTTGAGCAGCTTATCGAAGCGGGGATGGCAGGCTCATCATCGGGATTTTTGCAGTCAGCAAGCATCATTCGGGTGACAGATGCAACGCAGCGCTATGACATACGCCGTATTTGCGCCGATGCCCAGCAAGCCAAAGACGGAGAAAAATACGGTCATCCCTATGTGGAGCAGTGTGCCGAGCTACTAATTTTTTGTATGGACAACCACCGCCACCAAACCCTTGTACCCAATGCGCAAATTGATTGGACTGAAGTCACCATTGTTGGGGCGGTTGATGCAGCCATTATGGCGCAAAATCTGCTGCTAGCGGCTGAGAGCATTGGATTGGGTGGTGTGTATTTGGGCAGCGTCCGCAATGACATCAGACGGATGGGCGACATACTCAAACTGCCACAAGGCGTGGTGCCGCTATTTGGCATGGCATTGGGTTATCCTGACCAAAACCCTGCCATGCGTCCACGTTTGCCAAAGGCCTTGGTAGTTTCCACCAACCAATATGAACCCGCTGACAAATCCGCATTAGACCAGTATAACCAAACCGTTGCAGACTATTATGCGGCGCGTGGTCAAGCAGGGTCGGATTGGGTGCAAACCATTGAAAGTTATTTGGATAAACCCGTACGTCCCGAGGTGCTGCCTTATCTTAACCAACAAGGCTATGCCAAAAAATAACCCAAAGTTTAATCAACAAACTCACCTAAAAAAAATTCTGTAAAAAACTCGATTTAAAAAAAAGTCACGTAAAAAAAGGACGCTTAGGCGTCCTTTTTGATTTTTGATGAGCGAAAAAGTCTTATTTTAATAAATTTTTCAAGTTTTTGGCTTGCTGCGCTGCATTACCGGTATAAGTGGCAGGGGTCAAATCAGCCAAACGTTGACGCTCATCTTCTGGCACGGCTGCCAGCTCATCGCCATTGACAAAGTTGACCATCATCTCACGAGTCATGGCTTGACCGCGGGTCAAGGCTTTTAGTTTCTCATAAGGTTTTTCAACATTGTAGCGACGCATCACGGTTTGGATTGGCTCCGCCAACACTTCTTGTGCAAGTTCTAGGTCTTCATTGAGACGACTAGCGTTAAGCTCTAATTTGCCAATACCTTTTAAGCAGGCGTCAAAGGCAATCAAACTTTGAGCAAAACCTACCCCCATATTGCGAAGGACCGTTGAGTCGGTCAAGTCGCGCTGCATACGAGAAATCGGCAGTTTTTCACCCAAATGCGCGAGCATGGCATTGGCAATACCTAGATTACCTTCTGAGTTTTCAAAGTCAATTGGGTTGACTTTGTGTGGCATGGTGGATGAGCCCACTTCGCCATCTTTGAGCTTTTGTTTGAAATAACCCAAGGAGATATACGTCCATACATCGCGGTTAAAATCAATCAAAATGGTATTGTAACGGCGCAGCGCGTCAAACAATTCGGCGATATAGTCATGTGGCTCAATTTGGGTGGTATAGGGATTAAAGGTCAACCCAAGACTGGTAACAAAGTGTTCGGCATTTTTTGCCCAGTCAATTTGTGGATAAGCTGACAGGTGCGCGTTGTAGTTGCCCACTGCACCATTGATTTTACCTAGCAATTCTACGTTATTAAATTGCTTGAGTTGGCGATGCAGACGGTATGCCACATTTGCCATTTCTTTACCCAAAGTCGTTGGGCTTGCGGTTTGCCCATGCGTGCGTGACAGCATGGGTTGGTCGGCATGGATTTCTGCGAGCGCTGCAATCTCATCAATGATTTTTTGCATCGATTGCGCCAGTACGTCGCGACCCGATTTTAACATCAACGCGTGTGATAAGTTATTGATGTCTTCAGAGGTACAGGCAAAATGGATAAATTCACCCGCGTCTTTTAGCGCATCGATGTCGGCAATTTTTTCTTTTAAAAAGTATTCAACGGCTTTGACATCATGGTTGGTGGTGCGTTCGATGTCTTTGATACGCATCGCGTCTGCTTCGCTAAAATTGGCTACAATCGCGTCCAAGCGCTCATTGGTCGCTGCCGAAAAAGGCTGAATTTCATGAATATCTGCATGATTGGCAAGGGTCTGCAACCAGCGCACTTCCACCGTCACACGGGCATGAATCAAGCCAAATTCTGACAGGTAAGGACGTAAACTATCCACTTTACTGGCATAGCGACCATCAATAGGTGAAAGAGCGGTCAAAGTATTCATCAAATAATCCTAATCGGTTAAATAAAGGGTTAAAATAAAAGTGCCTGCATTATAGCAAACTATCACAACGTGGACTACCGCTAGCGTTGCTTGGCAAACAGCACAAGCCCAATAATCACCAACGCAATCCCCACAAAACTTAAGCCTGACGGCATCGGCGTGTGCAGCAGCAACATGCCGCCTAACAACGCAAAAATAATTTCACTGCCTTGTGTGGCATCGACGGCGGCCAGTTGTTGTGGCTGTTTGGCAAGACTACGGGCATGTAAAAAAGTGGTCGTACCGAGCACACCTGCCATCAAGGCAACCAAAAAACTAATGGTCATTTGTGAGACACTGGGCGCGGGCGGTTGTACCATGATGCCTAATACCAACCACATCGGCAATGACCCTAGCGACATCAGCCAGACTTTATGCAAGGGATTTGATAGCAGCGGGGAAGTCACTTGCGGCACTTTTTGTAGCAATTTGCTCGTTTCATTGTTCGCTGCCTTGCTTATTGCATCGGTAGGATGGGTAGAGTGCCCTTTGGGTTGTGCTGCTTGCCAAATCAATTGATTACCTAAGGGAAAACAAAAACTGGCAATAAAGGCAGGCAGCGCACCAAATAGCAACAAAGCATGCCAATCAGTGCCTTGGCTCGTGCTATGCCTTAACCCTTCACCCACATTGGCAAGTACCACACCGATAAATACAATCACCGAATACACAATGACTTTTTTTTGAAATGATTGCCCAAAAAAACTCAGCACCACCAAGCTTGCCACCACAGTGAATAAATAGGTTGCGGCAATCACCCATCCTTCGGCATAATCTGCCGCAAACGCCAGCAGTCCATATGTGCCAAGCCCAATACCGCCCGTCACACACCAAAACTGCCAATGACTGGCAAATAGTTTACATAGCGCTATCAGCTTGGACGGATTCAATTTGTTTTGCAGCAAAATAAAAACCGATAACAACAGCCACATAAAAAAACAGCGAAAACTTGCTGACCAAAACCAATGTCCGCCTTGTACACTCATCAATTGATACAGTACAAACGACGTGCTAAAAAAAGCCGACGCAATCAGCCCCCAAACAATCATTTTTCCCATCGGCTTGATATTTCCCTAAGTTGTGTTCTAACGATTTGGCAGCGGCTAGTTGACAGCGGCTATTTGCCTTTGGCATCTGCCCAAATGATTTTATGCAGTTGCAGTTGAAAACGCACTGGCAGCGCATCGGCAAGTATCCATTCTGCCAAGTCAGTGGCAAGGGTAGGTATATTGGTTTGACGTTCTTCCACATTAAACATCGGAGAAAACCATACCGTCGCGACTTTTTTATCCAGTTGGTAGTCTGCGAGGATTTGTTTTGACCAGTCATAATCGTCGCGATTCATAATGACAAATTTGATTTGGTCATGGGCAGTTAAGTAGGGGAGGTTTTGCCACAGATTTTTATCGGCTTCTTGAGAGCTTGGGGTTTTGATATCCATAACCTTAGATACCGCCGTTGGCACCTCTGCCACGGACAGTGCGCCCGAAGTTTCAAGCGAAATCTCGTAGCCATGCGAAAGTAGCAAATTCATCAAAGCGATTGCATTGGGCTGGGCTAAAGGCTCGCCACCTGTCAAACAAATACGCTGGCACGGAAAACTCTCACACACTGCCAAAATCCCTGCCAAACTCATGCGCTCGCCGCCGACAAAGGCATATTCGGTATCACAATACACGCAGCGCAGCGGGCAGCCCGTCAAGCGAATAAAAATCGTCGGTAATCCTGCAGTCAAGGCTTCACCTTGCAGCGAATAAAAAATTTCAGTGACTTTAAGTCCTGCTTCGGGGTCAGTGGTGGGAATGGCGGTATTGCGGATGGGTAGCGTTGAATTTGGCATAAATGTGATTAACTAATAAAAATTAGCGTTTATTTTATCAAATTTATGCCAATAAATCTTTGTGTTCAGCGGTTAAAGCAATTTCATTTCGGTTAACACGTCCACTGCAGCACGATAGGCTTCTTGAGCCGCTGGTGCGCCGCAGTAAGGTAGACTATGCAGTAGCACTTCTTGAATTTCTGCCACGCTTGCACCGTTATTAATCGCCCCGCGAATATGCCCTTTTAGTTCTGTTGGGGATTTTTGCGCGATTAAAAAGGCAAGGGTGACTAGCGAGCGGGTTTTACGGTCTATTCCTTTCCCATGACTGCCGTCGCGTTGCCATGTTGAGCCCCAGGCGTGTTCATTGATCCAGTCTTGTAGTGGCGCAGTAAATTCGGTAACTTGTGACATGGCACGCTCCACATGCGCTTCGCCCATGACTTGTTTGCGTACTGCAATGCCGTTGTCATAGGTGGTGTTTTGTTGTGACGACATACTGTTTCCTTTAATAAAGGCTATAAAATTTTCTGAAGGCTATAAAAAAAGCAAACCATGGCTGATTTGCTTTAAATAATTTACTGTTATCTTGACTAAAAATCTAGTCCATTCTGAGCAAATCATTAATAGATGTTTTGCTACGCGTTTGTGCGTCTACTTTTTTCACGATTACCGCACAGTACAAGCTATGCGAGCCGTCTTTGCTTGGTAGGCTACCTGATACCACAACTGACCCTGCAGGAATACGGCCGTAACTGATTTCGCCTGTTTCCCGGTCTAGGATTTTGGTTGATTGACCGATATACACGCCCATCGAAATCACCGAGCCTTCCTCAACAATCACACCTTCAACGATTTCTGAGCGCGCACCGATAAAGCAGTTGTCTTCAATGATGGTTGGGTTGGCTTGTAGCGGCTCAAGGACGCCGCCAATGCCGACACCGCCTGATAGATGCACGTTTTTACCGATTTGGGCGCATGACCCCACCGTCGCCCACGTATCGACCATCGTGCCTTCATCGACATAGGCGCCGATATTGACGTAGGATGGCATCAAGATAGCGCCTTTGGCAATGAATGAGCCTTTACGCGCGACGGCAGGCGGCACCACGCGCACGCCTGCTTTGGCAAATTGTTCATCGCCCCAATCTGAAAATTTGGTTTCGACTTTATCAAAGAACTGCAGGTCACGACCGCCATTCATGATGCGGTTGTCGTTCAGACGAAAGGATAATAATACTGCTTTTTTGACCCATTGGTTGACGATCCATTCACCGTCTTTTTTTTCTGCCACACGCAAGGTACCCGCATCGAGCTGGGCGAGCACATCATTGACGGCGGCACGCACATCGTCGGTGGCGTCATTGGGGTTGAAGTTGGCACGGTTTTCAAACGCATCTTCAATAATCTGTTGTAATGACATAATTTTTTCCTACAATCCAAAAAAAGGTAGGTCATTGTCGCTAATTTTATTTTGTTTGGCAAATATTAATACGTCATTTTGGCAAGTTTTCATGACTAGAGAGCTTTGAGGTGTTGTAAAATCAAGGTGCGTATTGAAAGGCATGTGTTAAATAGCCGTCATTAAATGAATCAGCGCAGGACCAAAAAATACCATAAATAACCCTGCCAATACCATCGTCAGACTGGCAATCACGCCTTCGCTTTCGTGGCGCTGACTGGCTCTTGCAGTACCAAAACCATGTGACGCATTACCCAATGCCACGCCGTGGGCAAGATGGAAACGGATTTTTGACCAGGCCAGTACCATATCGCCAATCACCATGCCGACCACTCCAGTGATTAGCGTAAATAGCGAGACGAGCGCCGCTGAACCATGAATCTGCTGTGCCAAATCAATGGCAAATGGGGTAGA
>NZ_DALZSV010000009.1:8951-62637 GCF_032014955.1 Moraxella sp. CTOTU47724 | reverse complement strand
GTTGTCAGCCCTTTAACGATTTTTTTGTCGCCTTGCTGCTCAAAATCAACCGCTGTCACTAACGTGTCACTTTGTAGGTTAACGCCTTTATTGATCAAAAATTTTTGCGCAGGTACCACAAAGCTGTCATATTGGTTGTATTTGGCAAATAACAGGGTCGACATATCTTTGATGCCATCTAAGGCTTCCAAAAACCGGTGCATGTAAAGCTTGCACTCAAGTAAGCTGTGCCAGTTTTCAAAAGCAAACATACTACGCCATAGCGTCCAAAAATTACTGTCCAAAAAACTTTGGCTAAAGTAATCTTCGATGGTGAGATTATCGAGTTCGTCTTGATTTTTTAGTAATAAGCGAACAATAGCAAGTTGGTCGGCTTTATTAAGATTAAACTTGTGAAAATCTTTGATGTCGCCTTTGTTATGAATCAACCGTGCTTTGGAATAGTTGGGGTCATTGTCATTGATCAGGCGGTATTCATCAAGCACTGAATAAGGCTCTGGTAGCTCTAGCGCAGGTATATCTTGGAACATATCCCAAAAATTCTCGTAGGTGGTAATCATCTCACGACCGCCGCGCATGATATAACCGTCTTTGGCATTACCAGCGCCATCGAGTGAGCCGCCTTGCACCGCTAATTCTTCTAAAAAAGTAATGTTCTCGCCTGGGATATGGGCATCTCGGATAAAATAATACGCCGCTGCCAACCCGCCAATACCGCCGCCGACGATATAGACTTTACTGTCTTTAAACCGCCCGGTATCAAAACCGATATTACGCTGATAGTTACCTCGGGCATCACTAAACGGCATCGAATTGCCAGGTTGATTAGATTGATAATCCTCCCGCTGTGGTTGGTGCTCGACCTTTTTAAAAGCCATATTTTTCAAAAATTCACTGTTGTTTTTAGCGTTGGTTGTCATAATGAAGTGCCCTATTTTGCATAAGATTAGTATTGAATAACATTAGCGTTAGCTAACTCTTTAAACCGCGCTGCTACCTTTTGACATTGACCTTAACTGCCCATTCTTAATTGCCCATTAAGACTGCTACACAATAACCAAAGACAACGGCGCGGTTATAATAATTATGATTGATAGTCATTGTTTATAATTAATAAACTCACTTAGATTTTTAACTAAGCAATTTTATTATAACCACATTATAGAACCTCGCTAAAGCGACTTTGTGTCGAATAACCTTTGATTAAATATTCAGTTATTTGCGCTTTTGTAATCAAACGTAACCAGTCATCGCACCTCTTTAGCTTTGTAAAGGAATAAAAATCGATTGAGTTCACTTGCTAAACGCCGTAAAATGTATCACTATACTAGAACACTGAAATGCTTTACTTGTCCTCTTTTACTCAAACAAAACCTACTATGCCGCACACTTCGCCATCATTCCTACCCGCCTATGATTATTTGGTTGAGCTACTGAGCCAAACCGATGATAGTGACTTTATCCGCGAAATTTTGGCAGCGCTACTGACTGAAAAAGAACAAAAAGAAATCGCCAACCGCATCCAGATTTTTGCCTTGTTTCAGCAAGCGCTACCACAACGCGAAATCGCTGAGCGCTTGGGGGTGGGCATTGCAACCGTATCACGGGGCGCCAAAGCATATGGTCAACACGATATCAACCAATTATTGCCAAATCTGAGTCATTTAAACTTATAAATTTGTGATAATGGCTTCAAGCGCAAATAACCCCATCACAGTAGCATACTTTGGGGTGACATACTTTGGGGTGATTAGAAGAGTGATGAAAATCCGTGTGAAAATAACTGTCATGCCATAAAAGAGTTGCAAGCAGGGGTTAATCTGATTACAATGTATCATCATACTAGAACACTGAAACATTGATTAAAATTTAAGATAGGGTAAATTTAAGCCGCTATAAATTTAAGATAATGTAAATTTAGGACACTATAAATTTAAGACACCATGATGACTACACACGCCAAACCGCCAAAAATCGCCCTTGCCAGCAAACCAAGCCTGATTAAACTTGCACAAGACATTGATTTTTTTGAACTCTTTAAACGCATCGAAGCCAAATACGCTACTTGTTTTTTACTGGAATCGTTGGGCGAAGAAAGCTATATCTCACGTCATCATGCCATCGGCTTTGACCCTGCGATGACGGTGTTGGCAAAAGACCGCCATACCTTAACTATCATCAACAATCGCACGGGGGAAAGCACGGATTATACCTGTGACAATCCTTACCAACTACTGCGCGAAATCACCCCACAGCATGTGATTTCACGTAGCCATACCGGCGGATTGGTCGGTTTTTTGGGATTTGATAGTGTCAATTTTTTTGAGCCGACCCTGAATATTCAAACCAGTGATGATTTCGAGCCGTTCAAATTCGGGGTCTACTTAGATGGGTTAAGCCTTGATAAGATGACCGGTGAAATTTTTTATTATTATTACCATACCGACCACCAAAGCAATCGTATTGACGAAATCAAGTCATTATTGACCGCTATTTCGCCTGACTATACCGAGCCCACTGCTGAGCATCTAGGCGATGGGATGAATCGCGAGCAACATGCGGCAGCGGTGATGAAAGTCAAAGAAGACATTAAAGCTGGGCTAATTTTCCAGTGTGAAGTAGGTTTCAAGTCGCATTATCGCATCCAAGGCGATAGCATGCCAATTTATAGTAAACTGCGCGAAGTCAACCCGTCACCGCATATGTACTATGTCAAATTTGGTGCCCAAAAAATCATCGGCGCATCGCCTGAGTTGTTGTTCCGATTGCGCAATGGTGAGATGGAAACCTTCCCACTGGCGGGTACTACCAAACGTGGCAAGGATGCGACCGAAGATCGCCAATTAGCGCGCGCCTTGCTCAATGACCCCAAAGAAATCGCCGAACATAATATGTTGGTGGACTTACATCGTAATGATATCGGGCGGGTGGCACGCTTTGGGACGGTTAAAGTGCGTAACTTAATGGATATCAAGCGCTTTTCACATGTCCAGCATATCTCCAGTGAAATCGTCGGTATTCTTGACCCTAATCATGATATGTTTACCGCGCTTGCCAGTAATTTTCCCGCAGGCACGCTATCGGGCGCACCCAAAATTGAAGCGATGAAAATTATAAATACGCTAGAACCCGATGGTCGCGGCGCTTACGGTGGCGCACTCGGTCAGTTTTGTTTTAATGGGGATTGTATTTTTGCTATCCCGATTCGCTCGCTGTTTATCAACGGCGAAAAAGCGTATGCGCAAACTTGCGGCGGCAATGTGTATGATTCCAATCCTGAAGACGAATATGAAGAAATCGTACGAAAACTGTCTGCGATGAAAGTTGTACTGTCCAATTTTGCGCCAGTGCAGTAAAGTCTGCTCCATCATGACGATACGCCAACTAGATACGCATGATAGCGATGTATATCAGCAGTATTTTAAACGTTTAAAATAACCGCCAAACCTATTTTTAGAGTTAACTATGCAAGTGTTAATTATTGATAACTACGATTCTTTTACCTTTAACCTATACCAATATATTGGTGAAATCCTATCCTCTGAATATCCAGGTGCTTTTCAGGTCACGGTCAAACGCAACAACGAAATCACGCTAGATGACGTCAAAGCCATGAATCCTGACCGCATTATCATCTCCCCAGGTCCAGGTTCGCCCGATGACCCTGCGTATTTTGGTGTGTGTGGTGAGGTCATTACTGAGCTTGGCAAAACCATACCGCTGCTAGGCGTGTGTCTTGGCATGCAAGGGATTGCACATTTTTTTGGTGGTCAAGTGGTGCGAGCCAATGTGCCAATGCATGGCAAGACATCACCGATTCGTCACGATGGTCAAGGCGTGTATCAAGGTTTGCCACAGCAGCTTGACATCATGCGTTATCATTCACTGATGGTCGACGCCGCCTCACTACCCGATTGTTTGGTAGTGACCAGCGTGGTATCTAGTGAGCAACATAGTGATAAAAACCTCAAAGATGCCAGCCTAGCAGGCGATGAAATCATGGGTATTCGCCACCGTGACTATCCGATTCAAGGGGTGCAATATCACCCAGAATCCTTCGCCACCGAAGGCGCCAAAACGCTGCTGAAAAACTTTTTGTTAGGATAATTTACAACATCAACAAAATCACCGACAACACCACCCCAACGGCAACAAACGCCAAACCACGTTTAAAGATTTTGGAACTTGGGGTGAATAAAAACAAACTCGATAGCACAAAAAATAGTAACGACAACCCAAATAATGTATTCAATCCGCCCATACTGCCCTTTGACGGGGCTTTATGAAAATTCACCATTTTATCTAATACCACAGGCAGCTTTTTGCTGGTATAAGTCACCTCACCTGTTTTAGTATTGTACTGTCCATCTTTAAAAAGCTGTATATCACCCTGCTGCTCCCTAAAATCGATGTTTTTCATTTTTAGGGTTTTGGCTAAATTTTTCTCATCAAGATTGGTTGCCACGACTTGCTTGACAGTTTTTGAAGATTTTAAAAAATCAGTGTCGCGAAATACCAGCAACATGCCACTTAGCGAATAGACCAGCATAATGCCAACCATAAAGAATCCAACATAGCGGTGCCCAAGCCTCATGTAGAGACGAAAATCTTTCATTGTCATTGTTTGACTGCCTCTTAAAAAATTGAGCCGTCATTATCCAATAATAGATTGAGAATGTAAATAATAATGATTATCATTTAATTAAATAACATCGCACCTATCTATACAGACCAATTTTTGCGTCATTGGTTACTGCTGCAAACGCGCCAAATATAGACTTCACCGAGAAAGCCTATGAATCAAAAACCGTCAATCAAATTTGGTGAGACTGTTTTAAAACATAGGCATAGGCAATCTTTTTACCTTGGTCGTCATACTCCCAGTACACGCCCTGCACTTCTGGCTCAAAGCCTGGCAAGCGATTAACCCCTTCTTGCAGTGCCAAGAAATAATCAAGCACCGCCCCATCCCACACTTCACCGGGTACAATACAGTACACCCCTGGTGGATATGGTAGCGCCCCTTCCATCGCCACCCGTCCGCGAATTTCTGTTAGCGCAACCAGCTCAACCTCATTACGGATAAAGGCATTATGGGCATCAAATGCGCTTATAGCAACCTTGGGACGATGTTCGCGCTCGAACATTTGTTTTTGTCGCTTATTCAGCTGATGCTTGGCATAGAAGTTATGCATGAGTTGGCAAAGTTCATTGATGGTCAGTTTTCGGTACTGCGGATATGCCTTAGCCAGTGTCGGCAACACTTGGGTGACGGGGCTGTTTTCGCGAATGTGCTTTTCAAAACTGACGATACGGGCGACCAAGTGCTGGAATTTTGCCAAAGTTTCGGCAGGCGTCAATAAGAATAAAATCGAGTTTAAATCGGCTTTTTCTGGAATGACCGAGCTTTCACGCAGATAATGCGCCAAAATCGCGGCAGGAATCCCTGTCGCTTCATACTCGCCCGTTTGCATATCAATGCCTGGCGTGGTCAGTAGTAGTTTACACGGGTCGATAAAGTATTGGTCATCGGCATAATGCTGAAAATCATGCCAACGCGCCCCTGCCTCGAAGCGGAAAAAACGAATATCATGGGCAATGGTTTCGGTATCGTAGTCTTGCCAAGCTTGCCCATCTACTGTAGGCGGAACAAACGGCAAAATCATGGTACAAGTGTCTAGCAGCATTTTACGAGCTTCGATACCGCCGATGACACACTCATGCCACATGCGCTGACCGGCTTTACCTTCATGCATTTTGGCATTGACATCAAGTGAGGCAAACAACGGGTAAAAAGGCGAGGTCGACACGTGCATCATAAACGAGTTGTTAAAGCGTTTATGATTGACATAACGGGCTTGCCCGCTGATATGGTTATCTTTTTTATGGATTTGTGAGGCTTGAGAAAAGCCCGCTTGTTGCTTATGTACCGATTGGGTCACCAAAATTCCAGGATCATTTTCACCCAGCTCAAGCAGCAGTGGCGAGCAATCACGCATCATCGGGATAAACTGCTCATAACCCACCCAAGCACTGTCAAACAAAATATAGTCACACAGATGCCCGATGCGATCTACTACTTGGCGTGCGTTATAAATAGTGCCATCATACGTGCCCAGCTGAATTACCGCCAAGCGAAATGGGCGGGCATCATCGGCTTTATCGGGCGCAACTTCACGAATACGCTCACGGATTTCGGCTTCCTCAAAACAATGGGCGGGAATGCCGCCAATCAAACCATAAGCATTGCGGTCGGTCTCTAAATACACAGGCGTACCACCTGCCATGGTTAAGGCGCCTTGGTACACAGATTTGTGATTGTTACGGTCAAACAGTACCAAATCACCATGCGCCACTAAGGCACCAATCGCAATTTTATTGGAAGAGGAAGTACCGTTGAGCACAAAGTAGGTTTTATCGGCATTAAACACTTTCGCCGCATGCGCTTGTGCCTCAAAAGCTGGTCCTTCATGAATTAGCAAATCGCCAAGACGGACATCGGCATTACAGGAGTCGGCACGAAATAACGTTTCCCCAAAGTATAAATAAAAGCGTCTGCCAGAAGGATGCTTACGAAAAAACTGTCCGCCTTGGTGTCCAGGACAGTCAAACGCCGCATTGCCATAGTCGGTATAGTCCATCAGGGCTTGGAAAAAAGGCGGATCGAGCGTGGCGATATAATCCGCCGCTGCCGCATTGACCAATTGTCCGTTATAAAACTTTTGATCATCTGCCAGCTCTAGCACACCATACACATTGGGTAGCCATTCATCAGGCACTACATCACCATATTCAATCGCCACAAATATCGGAATAGCAAACCCCAAATCTTCAATATCTTGATACACACGAGGCAAGTCTGTCATCGTGACCACAATTGCTGCAATATTGGTATAGTCGGTCGATTCAATATCGATGGTACGATAATTAAGATTTAGGGCGTATTCGATGCCGTCACTGATGACTACTTTCATAATTATTTTCCTTGCTGCAACCGTGTCAGTTGCCAAAGCGTTTTTTAGACAATTATCTTAACGTAAAAATATGAAAAAGTGCAAAAAAGTACTTTTGTAGACGCTTATTACAGTGTTTGAAAATAGCCAGTAACATCGCTACCACACATCATTACGTGAATGACGTAAAATAGCTGTTAAGACCTGTTACACTAATGCTAACAATTATAAAAAGGACTCTTTCATGGGCGTAGATAACAGTATTTGGACTACTATTATTATGTATATGATTGCTGCCGTAATCTTAGGCATATTAACATATTTATGGCTAACGTTCCGACTCAAGAAAAAACAGCGCGATGATGCGATTCGTAATCAAACAATGGGAGCTAATCAAAGTATTGATAGCCAGCGCATCGATAATCAGCGTTAACTTAGATTGTCTCACAAGGATCAAGTATGCAAGTAGATAGTCAAATCTGGATGACCATTTTAGGTTTTATCAGTTTATCGATTGTGATTAGCATCGTAACCCATTTTTGGATTCGCTATCACTTAAAAAATAAAGCCGCTAATCTGCCGCCGCAATCTCATACGACGCGTGCTCATACAACATCTGAGTCGCATCAGAAAAATCACTCATAAGCACGGTGTGAAATTTTTAGACAACACTTTTTAGAAAACACTGTAATTAAGCGCATTAGTTGGCTAATGCGCTTGTCATGCCGCTCTATTAACCATCATGGGTCACCGTATGATGGGCTAATTGTTAAAAATATAAAAAAATACATAAAAAACAGTTGACGGCAAAAATAAAAATATATATTATACGCTCCACTTCGACATTAACGGTGAAAGCGGTCGAGGTCACGCTATAAACTAAGCGTGCTAGTGTCCCCATCGTCTAGAGGCCTAGGACATCGCCCTTTCACGGCGGTAACCGGGGTTCGAATCCCCGTGGGGACGCCAATTTTTTTAGTGGTAACGCTAAAAAATACAGTTAAAAAGCCATGCTAATTTAGTATGGCTTTTTTGTTTTTGTAGCTTTATAAATTCTCTTTTCCGTTTTTTGCTCGTGCGCTTTTTTTGTTATGGGCTTCTTTTCTTATGCGGTTTTTAGCGGTAACCTCAATTTTTTGCCAAGCGATTTTTGCTAAGGTTTTGCCAAATACACCTGCGCAAACTGCAAATCCTCTGAAAACGTCAGTTTGATATTGCTATGACTGCCTTCCACCAATAACGGCTGTTTGCCAAAATGCTCAAATAAACTGGCTTCATCAGTAAACGCAATCGTTTGCTCAATGGCTTGGGTTAGATAATCATACAGTGTTGCCAATGGAAAAATCTGCGGGGTTTGTGCTAGCCACAACTGACTGCGATCAAGCGTTTTTTGTGCCAATACTTTGTCTTGTGCATGGATGATTTGTTTGACCGTATCGCGCACCGGTACTGCTAATAAGCCACCCGCCGACTCCTGCCCTTGCTTTTGCTGTGACTGTCGATGCGACTGTTGCGAAAATTGCTGCATAGTCTGCGTGATCAATTTTTCTATATCGCTCGGATTGACACAAGGACGCGCAGCATCATGAATCAGCACCCAATGATTATCATACGCATGATGACTGTCCTTATCACTGAAGGCCTTGTCACTGAGGGGATTTTGATATTGTTGCCAAATCGTTTGCACGGCGTTAAACACCGAATTCATCCGCTCCTTGCCACCTATCACCCACTCGATTGGCATGCTAAAGCCCAGTGTTTTGGCAATTGTATCTTCCTCAGAAATTACCAAATAGCAAGTGCTTAGCTGGTGGACTTTGCTTAGCGCCGCTATGCTGTGTTGTAGCACCGTCTGACTGCCAATATGGGTGTACTGTTTTGGCATCTGACTACCAAAGCGTTTGCCAACGCCTGCAGCGACGACCACGACGTCAATCGTAAGGTTGTTAGATAAATTGGCGGCTATCGCGTTAAATTCTGACATGGCGTCTTTTCAACAATAAAGTAAACAGTTGACAGTAAAAATTGAGACAAATATAACTTTGGCAGTTTTTATGCGTTTTTATGGTTGAGGCGTGGCGGTATTGTGGGCGGTCGGTGTGACCACATCGGTACTGTACACACTGCTAGCGGTCGACATTTGCACAAAAGTTTCGCCTTGTTTGATTAAGCCTAAATCAGAGCGAGCGTGTTCTTCCACCGCTTCAAGTCCGTTTTTTAAGTCTTTGACATCGGCAAGCAATACCTCATTGGCTTTTTGCTGATCGGTATTGATGGATTGCTGTTCGCTGATTTGTTTATTTAACGCTGCCAAATCGCCACGACCATTGGTGCCAAACCAATACTGGTATTGTAGACATAACAACACAATCACCGCAAAAATAATCATAAACAGTTGACGCAAATAAGTCATGACAGCACTCAATAATAAAAACTTTTGGCATAAAAAAACCTTAACCCACGCATTGTAGCAAATTCAATGTCATGGGTTAAGGTTTTTATCACTTCAATGCTTTATCAAGCTCTAATATTTAAGCTTTTGGATTTAAGCTTTTGGCGCTAAGCTTTTAAAGTTAGGCTTTTAAAGTTAGGCTTTTGGGTTACGTAAACCGATAAACTCGTCAGCACCGTGGTAGCTTGCAGTGACCATCTGCTCGATACGAAGCAGTTGGTTGTATTTGGCAACACGGTCAGAACGGCACAGTGAGCCTGTTTTGATTTGACCTGCAGCTGTCCCCACGGCTAAGTCAGCGATGGTGCTGTCTTCAGTCTCACCTGAGCGGTGTGAGATGACGGTGGCATAGCCATTTTTCTTCGCTAGATAAATGGCATCTAAAGTTTCTGATAAAGTACCAATTTGGTTGAATTTAATCAAAATCGCATTGGCAATGTGTTTATCGATACCTTCTTGTAGGATTTTTGGATTGGTCACAAACAAATCGTCACCCACGAGCTGTACTTTGTCGCCCAATTTTTGCGTTAAGTACGCCCATCCATCCCAATCGCTTTCATCTAGACCATCTTCAATCGAGATAATTGGGTATTGGCTCACAAGACCTGCTAAATAATCCGCAAAACCTTCTGAACTAAAGGCTTTATTGCCTTCGCCTTCAAGTACGTATTGACCGTTCCCTTGCTCATTTTTATGGTAGAACTCTGATGAGGCACAATCAAGCGCTAAGTAAATGTCTTTACCTGCGGTATACCCTGCTTGCTCAATCGCTTGCATGATGACAGTAATCGCCTCTTCGTTTGAGCGTAAGTTTGGTGCAAAGCCACCTTCATCACCGACTGCGGTGTTTAAGCCTTGTTTTTTTAGCACAGATTTTAGGCTATGGAATACTTCTGTACCCGCACGCAACGCTTCACCGAAGCTGGTGAAATTAACAGGCTCAATCATAAACTCTTGGATATCAACGGTGTTGTCCGCGTGGGCACCCCCATTTAGGATGTTCATCATCGGCACAGGCATCGATAGTGATGTTTGCCCACGCAGGTTAGCAATGTATTGGTGAAGCGGCAGTTTTTGTGATTGTGCGGCGGCACGGGCTGCTGCTAAAGATACTGCTAAGGTGGCATTGGCGCCCAATTTTTCTTTGTTTTCTGTGCCATCAAGCGCTAATAATTTGTTGTCAATGTCTTGTTGTTTTGATACGTCCATATCAACGAGTGATGAACGAATTTCACTGTTGACGTTGGCAACGGCTTTTTTGACCCCTTTACCCAGATAGCGTGATGCGTCACCATCACGCAGCTCAAGCGCTTCGCGTGAACCTGTCGATGCCCCCGATGGTGCTGCTGCACGACCGATAGTACCATCCGCTAAAATCACATCGGCTTCAATGGTTGGGTTGCCGCGTGAGTCCAAAATTTCGCGGGCAATGATATCTTTGATTTGGTTATTGGTGGTGGTTTCTTCAGCGTACATGGTATTTTCCTTGGCTGTCACAATCAACAATGGGATTGTTAAAATACAAATGGGGTGGGTTTATCATAGCATATTTTAACAGGTTTTAGCAGCTTATCACTATCGCCTATAGGTGATGCATAGTCATGCCTAGCCAAGTAAAATTAGCCCCAACAGGTTGTCAAAACAACCATAAGCCGTTAGGAAATGACATTCATGCGGGTCAGTCGCAAAGCATTGAGTAGTACAGAAATCGAGCTCAGCGCCATCGCCGCGGCCGCAATCATTGGATTGAGTAGCCCAAACGCTGCTAACGGTATACCAAGGCAATTATAGATAAACGCAAAAAATAGGTTTTGCTTAATATTAAGCAGGGTTGCGCGGGCAATTGTGACCGCATAATCGACATGTTTGAGCGACTCGCCCATTAGCCTTGCCGTGGCGCTATGTTTGGCAATATCGGTTGCGCCTTCTACCGCAAAACTTGCGGTCGCTGTTGCCATTGCAGGCGCATCATTCACCCCATCCCCCACCATTGCTACTTTTTTGCCTTGTTGTTGCCATTCATCAATGCGCTGCGCTTTGTCACGTGGCGACAGCTCGCCAAGTGCCTTACTGGCGTTAATCTGCTGACCTATATAATCCACCACCGATTGCTTGTCACCACTCATCACTACTACATCTAGATGATGGGCTTGCAGCGACGCAATCACCTTTACACTGTCTTGTTTAAGCTCGTCGGCCAACGCAAAGGCTGCCACAGGGGTGTTATTGATACTTACCGCCACTTGACTGGCAATTTGCCAAACGGGATTGGCTTGGATAGTCGCTGCAGGCAACTGAAGATTGGCAAAACTTGGCGTGCCGATTTTCACCCGCCCAATCGTGGCTACCTGTGCCTGTATCCCCTGCCCCAGCACTGTCTCTACATGGCTTATGGTAAATGCCGCTGGACTTTGAGGCGTGTCAGTCTGTTTATTGTAGGCTTCAGCATAGTTGACTAGCGTGGTCGCAAGCGGGTGATTCGCATGACGCTCGACACTGGCAACGAGCTGCAGCAGTGCTGCTTTGTCTAAGTTAAACAGTTTTAGATTGTCATCTATTAGGTACGCTGCAGATAATTGGGGTTTACCTTGCGTTATGGTGCCGGTTTTATCAAGTACTACTGTATCAATTGCGCCTGCCGCTTCTAAGGCTTGCGCATCTTTAAACCAAACCCCTGAGCGTGCTGCCACCCCCATGCCCGCCATGATGGCTGCCGGCGTCGCCAGTCCCAATGCACAGGGACAAGCAATCACTAACACGGACACCGCGCGCATGAGTGCCGTGTCAAACGCGCCTAAGAACCAATAATTGGCAAAAAAAGTTAACAAAGCGATGGCAACCACCACTGGCACAAAGATACCTGCGACTTTATCTGCGAGACGGGCGATATGGGCTTTACTGCCTTGCGCGTCGTTGAGCGCTTGTATCATGTCGCCAAGCCGTGTTTGGCTACCTTTGGCGGTGATTTGGTATTCAAAGCTGCCGTTTTCTACCATGGCACCTGCCAGCACCGTACTGCCAATATGTTTAGAGAGGGGCACCGACTCACCCGTCAAATGGCTTTCATCACACCAACCTTCGCCAGCGGTGACAATGCCATCAGTGGCAATGCGAGTACCTGCTTTAGCACGTAAAATTTGACCAGCCGTGACTTGCTCAAGGGGCAGGATTTGCCACTGCGCATCTTGGCTTTGTGAATTGGGGCTTTTAACTTCCACTTGCTCAGGGGTGAGCGCTAATAGCAAATTGATGCTATTTAGGCTGTGTTTTTTGGTACGGGCTTCTAGGTATTTCCCCATTTTGACAAAGGCAATCACCATCACGCTGGCTTCAAAATACACATGGGGCATGCTATGCGCCATCCCATCATGCCCCATTTGGGCGGTGGTTTGCAGATAGCTCAACCAACTATAGGTCGAATACGCCCAAATTGTCAGTGTGCCGAGCACCACCAGCACGTCCATATTGGCAAGACCGCCTTTGATACTCGCCCACGCACTTTTGTAAAACGGTATCGCCAAGCCAAACTGTACGATAGTTGCCAACACAAATTGTAGCCATAGCGGCGGCATCAGTGCATGACTGCCCATCATCATGCCCGCCATGCCAATCAAAAAAGGCAGCAAGCAAATCCAGACCGCAAGCAAGGTATAGGGCACTTTCTGCTCATAGGCTTCATGCGCAAATAGCGCGTTCTGCGGCTGTACTTTTGCCTCATAACCTGTCTTTTTCACCCATTCTGCAATCTGCTCGGCGTTGGTTTGTGATGCATCAAACCGCACCTGCGCCACTTCATTGGCATAATTGACATCAGCTTGCACTATCGCAGGCTTTTTATTGAGCACTTTTTCGATACGGCTGGCACAGGCTTGACAAGTCATGCCATCGATATCAAGAATGACTTGCTCGGTATGGGTGTTATGTGACACGTGGGTGATCGATTGGGTAGTCATTATAGTGTCTGTCTTGTATGGAGTCCTTGTATGGTGTCTTTGTATGGCGTCGTTATACTACGTCAAAGCCAGCGTCTTCAATCGCTTCTTTAAGCGCGCTTTGTTGTAATTGGCTGTCATCAAAGCTGATGGTTGCGTTGTTATGGTCAAGACTGACATCGACAGATTGTACCCCTGTCACTTGATTGAGGGCATTGGTTACGCTTTTGACGCAGCCGCCACAAGTCATGCCTTGGATATTTAAGGTGATGGTTTGGGTTGTCATACTACGCTCCTTTTTTACGTTTACGTGGCTATTTTTTTAATTAATGGGCTTGTTTGCTAAGCCAATCTTGCATTTGTTTGATTTCTGGTGTTTGCGCTTGTTTAATCTGCTTGGCGAGTGTTAGCATCGCTGGATTTTTACCATAGGTTTGCTCTATCGTTGCCATATCAATCGCGCCTTGGTGATGCGGTATCATACCCTTGGCAAAGGCGATATCAGGATTGGCGTCCATAATTCCTTGCATCATGGCATCGTGGTTGCTCATGTCTTTTTGCTGATAGGCTTGCGTTATTTCTTTGGCATTGCTCGCCGCTACCTGACTTGATTCGTTTTTGTCCAACCAGTTTTGCATCACGCTGATTTCACTTTGCTGGGCATCGACGATTTTTTGTGCAAGGGCTTTCATCTCGGCATCTTTGCCATATTGCAGCTCCACTTTTGCCATCGCAATTGCGCCTTCATGATGCGGTATCATGCCTTTGGCAAACCCGACATCGGCATTCTTAGCTTGCACCCCTGCTGACATGGCTTGGTGCATTTTATTCATGATATCCATATAAGCCATGATATGCGGCGGCTGTGATTGTGACTGCGTATCCGCTGCCGAAGCCATATGATGCATTGACTGTGCTTGGGTCATACTCGCATCGGCACTTCTCGCATCGATACTCATTGAATCGGTACTTGATGCTGTCGTTGCAGTTTGGGTAGTGTCATTTTTTGTACACGCCGTCATACCTAGCGCCAATGCCACCACCCATGACAAACCCATGATGTTATTCATATTAATATCCTTCAGGTTGATTTTTTACTTTCTTTGAAAAAAATATTGATTTATCACACTGTGGTATTACTATAAACCTTAACATTAGGTCAAGGTCAAGCAAAAAATGAATATTAATGAAGTCGCTAAATTGACTGAGTTATCGCCCAGACAAATTCGTGAGTACGAAAAACTCGGTTTATTACAGACCATCCAGCGCACGGACAGTGGTTACCGTGTCTTTAGCGATACCCAATTACAGCGTCTAAAATTTATCAAACATGCCCGTGATGTGGGATTTTCGTTAGCGCAAATTGAAGCGTTATTGGCTCTACAAGACAACAAGCAGCGTAGCAATGCCCAAGTCAAAGCATTAACCCGCAATCACATCGATGAACTAAGCGATAAAATACAGCGGTTACAATCAATGAAAACCACCCTGCAAGGATGGCATGATAGTTGTTTGGGAGATGGCTCGCCTACCTGTAGCATTTTAGAGGGCTTGCAAGATGGCGTACAAGATGGTTCAGTGACCAAGCACGCTTGCCACATCGAGCGTAGCCACTGAACAAGCGATTTAGGAAAGTCTACCATCTTTTGCCAAATCACCCGCTAAAGTGCGATTGTTGGCAGGGTTGGCAGGTGCTTCAATCGGGAACGGCTCGGTGATATAGTCCACATTGGTCAGCGCAGCTTTGAAGGCAAAAACTGACGTCTGTGTATCATCAAAGCTGACAATCACGCGATGATTTTCAGGCTCAAGATGTACTGCCTGCACCCCGCCGATGGTGGTTAAAGCTTTCATGACTTCCTCATAGCCTGCAGGGTCATGAATGCCTTTTAAATCGTACGCGACTGTTTGAATTGCCATGGTTATTCCTGTATTTATGCTGTGGGTTATAAAATATTGTTCTAGTTCTATAACCTAGCACTATAACGTAGCCAAAAAAAGCCTCGTTATCGATTGATAACATTTTAATAACGAGGCGTTGCAAATTTGTGTTAAAAGGTCGAGTAAAAATTAGTGGGTATCTAACACCTCAAACCCTTTGACTAAGGTATCAAGCTGTTTTAACTGGGCTAAGAACGGCTCAAGCTGGCTCAGCCGCAGCGCACAAGGACCATCGCATTTGGCAACATCAGGATTTGGATGCGCTTCCAAAAATAACCCTGCCAATCCTGTTGCCATGCCAGCGCGTGCTAACGTGGTAATCTGTTCTCGGCGACCGCCTGCACTGTCTGCTCTTGCACCCGGCTGCTGCAAGCTATGGGTCACATCAAAAAACACGGGAACCTGCATTTTTTTCATGGTGTCAAAGCCAAGCATATCGACAACGAGATTGTTATAACCAAACGCACTGCCACGCTCGCACAAGATGATTTTATCATTACCAGCTTCAAGGCATTTATTGATGATATGCTTCATCTCATGAGGTGCCAAAAACTGTGCTTTTTTGACATTAATAATCGCACCGGTTTTTGCCATCGCTGCTACCAAGTCGGTTTGTCGGCTCAAAAACGCGGGCAACTGGATAATATCCGCCACTGCTGCCACAGGCTCAGCTTGGTACGGCTCGTGTACGTCAGTGATAATGGGCACATTGAACGCTTTTTTGATATCGCTTAGCCAGTCGATACCTTTTTCCAGACCTGGACCACGAAATGAATACAAGCTTGAGCGATTGGCTTTATCAAAACTTGCCTTAAACACATAGCCGATATTTAAGCGCTTACAGATGTCAATATAACTTTCAGCAATTTCAAATGCCAAATCTTTGCTTTCTAGTACATTCATGCCGCCAAACAGCACAAACGGTTGATCATTGCCGATGGTGATATCATTGAGCTGAATATGGGATTGTGGTGTCGGTAAGTTAGTGGTCATAGGGCTCTCAGTATGTTGTTAAAGTTGTTATTGATTATCACTATAGCATAATTGGCTAGATACAAAGCCAGCTAAAAACAAAAAACCACCTGTAACAGATGGTTTTCTTATGCGCCATAAATACTATTTTTTGGTTTGTTTCGCCGCTGCAACAAAGCTATTGAACAATGGATGACCACCGCGTGGCTGGCTGGTAAATTCTGGATGGAATTGTACCGCGATATACCAAGGGTGATTGGCAATTTCTACTGACTCGACCAAATGCTGTTTGGCTGAATAACCAGAAATTTTCATACCAGCATTTTCCAGCTGTTCGATATAGCGACCATTCATTTCATAACGGTGACGATGGCGCTCAGTAATCACAGGGCTGCCATAGATTTGGCGCAGTTTGCTGTCTTCCACAAGCTCGGCTTTTTGGGCACCCAAACGCATGGTACCGCCCAAATCTGAGGCGTCACTACGCACTTGTAGTTCACCTTTTTCATCAAACCATTCTGTAATCAAACCAATCAATGGCGCTTTGGTTTTTTTATCAAACTCTGTTGAGTTGGCATCAAGACCCAATACATTGCGCGCAAACTCAATGACGGCTAATTGCATACCCAAACAAATCCCCAAATAAGGCACATTGTTTTCGCGGGCATAGCGAATCGCTTTCATTTTACCCAGAGTGCCGCGCTCACCGAATCCGCCAGGAACAAGCACGGCATCGGCAGATTTAATATGCTCAAACAGGCTGTCATCGTTTTCAAGTTTTTCGGCATCCACATAGTCAATATTGACTTTGACATTATTTGCCACGCCCGCATGTAGCAAGGCTTCATTGATTGACTTATAGGCATCAGGCAGTTCGACGTATTTACCCACCATCGCCACAGTGACGGTTTCTTGGGTATTTAACAACGCTTGGGTAAACTGGTGCCAATCACTCAAGTCCGCCTCTGGGGTATCTAACCCAAAGCGTTCACAAATCAAATCATCTAAATGTTGGGCATGCAGGATACTGGGAATTTGATAAATGGATTTGGCATCTGGACAAAGGATAACGGCACGTTGCTCAACATTGGTAAACGATGCAATTTTTAGGCGATTATCATCGCTAATCGCGTGTTCACTACGGCAAATTAGCACATCAGGCTGCAAGCCAATGCTGCGTAATTCTTTGACTGAGTGCTGGGTTGGTTTGGTTTTGCTCTCGCCTGCACTCGCGATATAAGGCACGAGGGTTAAATGCATCAGCATCGCATTGTTGCGACCGAGTTCAACTTGCATTTGACGCACCGCTTCCATGAATGGCAAGCTTTCAATATCACCGACAGTACCACCGATTTCAATCATCGCAATATCGTAGCCTTCGCCACTGGCACGGATACGCGCTTTGATTTCATCGGTAATATGCGGAATGACCTGTATCGTACCGCCCAAATAATCACCGCGACGTTCTTTCTCAATCACTGCCGAATAAATACGCCCACTGGTAAAGTTGTTGCGCTGCGTCATTTTTGAGTGGCGCAAAAAACGCTCGTAATAGCCCAAATCAAGGTCAGTCTCTGCGCCATCTTCGGTAACAAATACTTCACCATGTTGAAATGGGCTCATTGTACCTGGATCAATATTGATATAAGGGTCCATTTTGGTCATGGTGACTTTCAGACCACGTGCCTCAAGAATCGCGGCTACCGATGCAGCGGTGATACCTTTGCCAAGTGAAGAAACGACACCGCCAGTTACAAAGATGAATTTTGTCATGTTATCTATTTCGCTCGTTGGTAAAAAAGAATTTTACTCGAAAATGCCTAGGTTTAGCAAAAAATTATTTTTATCAATAAATCGCTCACTCATAAAAAAATCCACTCATCGCTGAGTGGATTTTTTTATAACAAATTCTAGTAAAGATTAGAATTTGTATTCGATACCAGTACCGATACCAAAACCGTCTCTATCATCTTGACCTTCTTGCTCTAGATTTGAGTAGCCAGCGTATACATGACCCGTTGCATTGGCATTGAATGCATACTTACCACCTAATACTAAACGCTGTGCGTCCTTACCATCAACACCGTCAACATTTGAGGTCATTTCAGCTTGCGCGTAGGCTGTCCAAGGCGTTGCAGTTTTGTAGGTTGCGCTTACTGCAGCCAAGTTTTCTTTGTCACTTTTGTCTAAATCACTGATTTGATACAATGCACCAAGACCAATTTGGTTATTTAAGTCATAGGCACCGCTTAAGCGAGTAGTATTGAAATCACCTGATTTGATGTAGGTTGCACCAGCACGGAATGGTTGATTTGCTGGCTCATACTTCACACCTACACCAAACGCTTCTGCATCTGTGGGTAAATCAGATGCGTTATCCTCTTTAAATGCATACATACCCATGAATTGAAGACCGTTATAGGCTGGTGAAAAGTAAGCCATCGCATTGTTTACACGGTCACCATCCCAAGAGGCCGCATTGAAACCGTCGTATTGACCTACAGTTTGGCTAACGTAATTGATGTTGTCATCGATTGCAGACAAACGACCAGCAACCAAAGTACCATATTGTTTGTTAGATAGACCTAAATAAGTGTCACGTGAATGAAATTGATTTTGTGATTTGCCTTTCACAGTGCCACCGTTGTCACTATCAATTTCAACACCATACTCTAATTGGTATACCAAGTCAGTATTAGCTGTTAGTGCTTCGGCACCTTTAAAACCAATACGCGAGGCAGTAGAATTCAACTTAGTAGTTGATTCATCGTCAAAATCAGAATAATCAACTGTAACTAACGCTTTACCGTAAACTGTTGGAGCAGCATGGGCAGCAGAAACTGAAAGTGCAGCGACGGCTGTGGCTAAAAGTAATTTTTTCATAGGACATCTCTATCAGGAAAAACAAATTTTAGATAACTGGTGACTTGTCAGCACCACTACCTCTCCGAACGACCAAAGCAAGAAAATCTTTACTTTGATTATTATTAATAGCGTCAACTATTAACTGTATAAGTCTAGCAATAAAGTATGAATATATTTACATTTTATTCGTACTAATTACTAAAAACCTACTTCTAACTACTAGGATAACAATTTTGAAATATTTTGCAATAGTTTTTTTAATTTTTACGTGATTGTAAGTTTATTTTTAATCTTAGTGACATAATATTCTTTCTAGTATTAAATCATATTTTTTTTAATTAATTTTTTAGCGTTAATGAAAATAAAAAAGCTAACTAAAAAATTAGTTAGCTTTTACAGCAATCTAAAAGTTAGATATATTAGAACTTATATTCTAAGCCACCACCCACGATTGTTCTATCTGAAACATTATCAGTATCGATTTGTGCAGCGTACAAGTGACCTTTGGTAGCTTTGTTAAAGCTATATTCAGCACCTAACGCAACTTCAGTAGCGTCACGGTCTTTCACGCCATTTTGGTTTGAAGTGTCAATATATTGTGCTTTAACCGCCCATGGCGTTGCCCCAATTTTGTATTTACCGCTTAACAGCCATGATTTCTCATTATCATCAGTGTTAAAGTCATAATCTTGATATAGCGCACCCAGTGTTAGACCATCAACCATGTTCATTTTGCCCATATCTACTGAGCCCGCTAAACGCCATCCACTTGTATCTTTACCATATACTGAATTGTCATAACCTAAACCGATATATACACCATTTTGGTCATAGTTTACCATTGCAGAGTAAGCATTTTTCTTGTCACGATAGACGGCAGGTTTTGCTGGTGTACCTTTAGTGTAACCAATAATATTTTTACCAGTCACATCATAAATCGCTTGTGGTGCAACGGCTGCAACAGCTGGCGTAGCTACACATTTATCATCATCATTTTTAGAGCATTCATCGAGGCTCACCGCGCCTAAAAAGGTAACTGGCATACCTACCAATGTTGGTGATTTATAAGCAATCACGTTGTCAACGCGTTGTTCACCCGCCATTAGCTTACCTAACGCTACGTTATCGTAATCATTGAATACATCAACACTGCCTTTAGTTAGTTTAAATGGTGTGTCGTGACGACCGGCAAGTAAAGTACCCATAGTGTTATGAGCTAAACCGATGAATGTATTACGAGAGTAAAATTGTTGGTTGGTTTTACGGGCATTGCTATCAGCATCAACATCAATACCGTATTCCAATTGATACACAAGTTTAGTAGTATCAGTAAGATCATCTTCACCTTTAAAACCAATACGTGAAGAGTTAGAAACTAATTTTGTACTAGAAGTATCATCATTTTTAGCAGTTTTATCATCAACATCTGTATATTCGCCAGTTAATAAGACTTTACCATATACAGTCGGTGCAGCATGGGCAGCAGTGATTGAAACTAGAGCGATAGCAGAAGCTAGAGCGATTTTTTTCATAAGGATTTCTCCACAGTATCCTAGGTGAAACTACACAGATGCGTAGCAATTCTTTTGTATAGATAGATTTTGCCAACAATTTGTTACAAAACAATGAAAAAGTTAACAGAATCTAAAACTTTCTTTGTGAAATTAGAGTAATTCACTCTGAAACATTTTGCAATATTTTTATGCCATAAAAAAACCACCAGTTACAAATCTGATGGTTTTTTGAATAATTGATAGGTTTGAATGGCTAAAATCTAGTTAGCTTTGAGATTAAGACGGGCTTGATGTAACAATGGCTCAGTATATCCGCTGGGTTGTACGGTACCTTTAAAGATAAGATCACGCGCTGCATTGTATGCCCAAGTATTGTAGTCATTTGCCATTGGGATATAGGCTGGATCGTCTTTGCTTTGCTCATCGACCATTTTTGCCATACGTTTGAGTACGTCATCCACTTGTTGTGGCGTCACAACCCCATGCGCTAGCCAGTTGGCAACGTGCTGGCTAGAAATACGCAAGGTAGCACGGTCTTCCATCAAGGCAACGTCATCAATATCTAGTACCTTAGAACAGCCAACGCCTTGGTCAACCCAGCGCGCTACATATCCTAAAATACCTTGAATATTGTTTTCAAGCTCGGCAGTTTTTTGCTCATCTGTCCAGTTGGTATCCGTAGCAAGTGGCACGGTCAAAATGTCATCAAGCTTGGCGGGCTCGCGGTTTTTGATATCATCTAACACGTCCATGACGTTGGTTTCATGGTAATGCATGGCGTGAAGCGTCGCGCCTGTCGGTGATGGTACCCAAGCACAAGTCGCGCCTGATTTTGGATGATTGGACTTGGTGGCAACCATTTCTTTCATGTTGTCAGGTTTTGCCCACATACCTTTACCGATTTGCGCTTTACCAGGTAAGCCTAATTTGACGCCCATGTCTACGTTCCAACGCTCATAAGCATTGAGCCAATCGGTATTTTTCATGTCGTTTTTACGGACAAAGGGACCCGCCTTCATACTGGTGTGCATCTCATCACCGGTACGATCCATAAAGCCTGTGTTAATAAAGATAACGCGGTTTTTAGCAACGCGGATACATTCTTTTAAGTTAACGGTAGTACGGCGCTCTTCATCCATGATACCGACTTTTAAAGTATTCTCAGGTAGGTCTAACGCTTTTTCTACTGCAGAGAATAAATCCACCGTAAATTGCACTTCTTCTGGACCGTGCATTTTTGGTTTTACGATATACATTGAACCTGTGCGTGAATTGCTTAAGCTGTTTTTACCCAAGATATCTGGCAGGCTACATAGTGGTGTGATTAGCGCATCCATGATACCTTCATAAATTTCTTCTTGTTTGCCTTCAAAATCGACTAAAATCGCGGGGTTGGTCATCAAGTGACCGACGTTACGAATCAGCATCACTGAACGGCCGTGCAAGGTAACTTTACCACCATCTGGCGCAGTGTATTCACGGTCAGGGTTCATGGTACGTGTGGTTTGTTTGCCATTTTTTTCAAAGCTGTCTTTCAGGTCGCCTTTCATCAACCCAAACCAGTTGCGATATACTTCTACTTTCTCTTCAGCGTCAACGGCAGCGACTGAGTCTTCACAGTCTTGAATGGTGGTAACCGCGGCTTCCATCAAGACATCTTTGATGCCTGCAGGGTCATCTTTACCCACATGGCTTGATGGGTCGATTTGGATTTCGGCATGTAGGCCGTTGTTTTTCAGTAAAATACCCGTTGGATTTGCCGCATCGCCTAGGAAACCTGCGAATTTTTCTGGCTGGGCTAATGAGGTAGTTTTGTCACCTTGGACTATCACTAATTTACCGTCTTCAACTTTAAAACCGGTGACGTCAGCATATTTGCCCTCCGCTAAGGCAAAGTTGCTATCCAAGAAGTTTTTGGCGTATTTTACGACTTCGCCGCCACGAACAGGGTTGTAGCCTTTGCCTTTTTCTGCGCCATTGCTCTCATCGATGACATCAGTACCGTAGAGCGCATCATACAAGCTGCCCCAACGCGCATTCGCTGCGTTTAGCGCATAACGGGCATTGCGTACAGGTACCACCAACTGTGGGCCTGCGATATGGGCGATTTCGTCATCCACGTTTTGGGTCTCAACCAAAAAGTCATCGCCTTCTGGGACGATGTAGTTGATGTCTTTTAAAAATTGGGTATAGGCGGCTTTGTCGATTTGACCGTTGCTAGCGGGGTTTTTGGCATGCCAGTCATCGATTTGGGTTTGAATCTCGTCACGTTTTGCCAACAATGCTTTATTACGGGGTTGGAATGCTTGGACAATTTTTTCAAATTCTTGCCAATATTTTTCGTTATCGATGCCCACGACTGGCGTAACTTCATTGGCAATGAAGTTATAAAGCTGTTTATCAATCGCTAGACTACCCTTTTGAACGCGTTCTGACATGGCATTTTTCCTTATGTTTTGACCTAAAATAGCAAAAAATTCACATTTGATTATACGAACATCATTTATAAAAATAAAGAAATAAAAACTATTTATTTTTTAAATAATCGTTATATATAAATTTTTGTGCCAAGGGTTTTATTACTGATTTTTGGTAAAATATCACTTTATTAACGTGTCAATAAGTGAGTAATTCTTTGTCAAATTCCGCTCTTATCAATACCCCACTACAAACGGACGGCAGTTTTGATGAATTAGCCGTCATCGACTTGGATAACGATAACTCTGTCTATCAGCCAAAGCCCATTGATATCACCCCTGTTTTGGCGTTTTTGGGTAGTACGACGTCGGATAAATGGCTAAAAGCTGCGATGGCAGATTTGCCGACTATCATCCAAGATCATGCCAATTGTGAAAAAAAAGCCGCAGGCACTGCGATGAATTTGATTTTTCGCTATATGTCGCATACTGAGCTGCAATTAAAGCTTGCTCAGCTGATTCGAGAAGAAATGCTCCATTATGAGCAAGTGACGGGATTGATGGCAGAGCGTGGACAAGCATGGCAACATATTGCTGCAGGTCGCTATGCTGCAGGTATGCTCAAACATAAACGCACTTATGAGCCGCAAGCGATGATAGACACGTTAATTATTGGTGCTTTCATCGAAGCCCGATCGTGTGAACGTTTTTGGGCACTGTCACAAGTGATTGAGGATGAGCGTTTGGCAAAATATTATTGCTATTTGCTAAAATCAGAAAGTCGTCATTTTGAAGATTATCTGGCATTGGCACAAAGTATCAGTGACGAGCCGATTGATGCGCGGGTGGCGTTTTTTCGTCAAGTAGAGGCGCAGCTTATCGATGAACCAGATGATGAATTACGCTTTCATAGTGGCGTACCTAGTTGGATTGCGTAAGGTTGGATTGCGTGAGGTTTTTGTAGACTGTAACGATAAAAAAAGCTAACCGTCAAATGGGGTGGATGGTTAGCTGTTATGGTTAGCTATTAGAATTTAATCCTTAAACTGACTCACTGCAACTTACTGTCATTCACTACCAACGCTTGGAATAGAACCATCAGGATTAATAGTGCGTTTTTGGGCATTTTCTGGGGTAGTATAAAGATTATGCTCATTAATAGTGTCGCTTTTTAGCTGGTCATTACCAACCGCGTCCCCGCCAATGGTATGTTCATTGACATTATCATCGAACGCTTGTCCCGGTTGGTTACGACGATCGACAAACTCGGCAGACTTATCGCCTAAATTGACGTGTTTGGTTTGTGCTTCTGGTGAATTCATGGTCATTCCTTTTTCGGTATCAACCCAATAAAATGCTTAAACTTAACTTAATGATATCGAAAATTAGTGATCTCGGTCGATATCTACACTACCATCTGATAACGTATGCAGTGAATTTTCTGCATTGAGATTGGCTTGGGCAGTTTGCTGTAATTTCTGCGCCTCTTCCTCAGAAATACGTGCCACATTTTCATCCGATAATTCGCCATTCGCCACGTCTTCTGCAGATTGGACTTTCACCGCCGCTTGTGGGGTATTATCAAAAATATCAGGCGTTTCCATTGAGGGTGACATGCCTGTAGTCACACCATCCCCTGATTGGTGGGTGACACTGTCTTCTACTGTGACGGCTTGCGGGGTCACAGCAACACCCGTTTTTGGGTCTACAATTTCTACGTTATTTTGATTTTGCATTTTTTATTCCTTTAATTAATTGTTATCGCTCAATAAGTTATTATTTTTATCAGTTGATCTGCATAAATTAGTCAATCAAAACTGAATGATTAAAAGCTTAGTATTTAAAAGTTTAACAATTAAAATTTTAATGGTTGTCAGTACGCAATGAGTCGTCAATAAACGGGGTATTTTCACTTTTGTCTAAGTCTTGTGGCTCACCTTTCACGCTATTTTGTTTATCTAAATTTTCTGATAATTGACTGGGATCCACATTTTCTGTCGCTTTTTGAATCTCGGTTTGGTTGCTTGGCTGATTCTGTTTTTGGTTTTGTGCTTGATTCTGTGACATGGTAATTTTCCTTATGATTTTTTAGTATCAATTCAAGTCAATGATTTTAATCAAAGACTTTTAAACAGAGCGCGATTAAATTTTTATGTAAAAAATAGCCAATTCAATCGCTTTCATACTTTTGCTTTTATAAGTTCGATAGTAGCAAATAAAACCAGTCTATGATAAGTGTTCGCGTAACAAGCTGTTATCACTATGTGATAAGTGTTTAGCTGTGTGAAATTTTGGCAGATTTATTACTATTCGGTAAATTTTGAACTCTAGGTGTAAATCAGCGCATTCATCAACAAAAAAACCGCTATCTTCTGTAGATAGCGGTGTAATTGACTCAAAACCTATAACTAGCAAAATTAGCTTTTTCTGGTAATTTTGGTCAATAAATAATCTTGTGCCGAAAACGCTGCTTCACCTTCACCAGGGGTAATCGCTCGCCATGTGCCTTTGGCATCAAGCTCCCATGCATTGACATTGTCTTTGAGATAATTGTGCAAATCTTCCATAATGCGTTTGAAGACGATGGGGTCTTCAATGGGGAAAGCCACTTCAACACGGCTAAATAAATTGCGATCCATCCAGTCTGCACTGGCGCAATATAAACGGTGGGTGCGTTTGCCATTAGCATTGGGATTTTGATGCCCATTGGCAAAATAATACACGCGGGTATGCTCCAAAAAACGCCCGACGATAGAGCGCACGGTGATGTTGTCGGATATGCCGGGTAATTGCGGACGAATACAGCACATCGAACGGATAATCAGATTGACTTTAACGCCTGCTTGCGATGCTTCATATAGCTTGTCAATCAGTAGTTTTTCGGTCATCGCATTGACCTTGATGATGATATGCGCCTCTTTGCCTGCTTTGGCATGGGCAATTTCGTTGTCGATAAAGCCCATGAGTCTGTCATGCAAGGTGAAGGGTGCATGCAGTAGTTTTTGCACTTTGGCTGGTTTGCCCATGCCTGTGAGTTCGTTAAAGATTTTATGCACATCTTCGGTGATTGCCTCATTGGCGGTAAATAGACCATAGTCGGTATAAGCTTTGGCATTGCCCGCATGGTAGTTGCCCGTGCCCAAATGCACATAGCGGCGGATTTTATCTTCCTCACGGCGTACAATCATCATCAGCTTGGCGTGGGTCTTGTAGCCTACGATGCCATACACCACCACTGCCCCAGCCTGCTGCAGAAAGTTTGCTACTTCAATGTTGGATTTTTCATCAAAGCGCGCGCGTAGCTCAATCACGGCAGTGACTTCTTTGCCTTTACGCGCAGCTTCGGCAAGTGCCTGGACAATTTCAGAGTTTGTCCCTGAGCGATAAAGGGTCTGTTTGATGGCTAATACATGCGGGTCATTGGCGGCTTGGCGCAAAATGTTGACCACAGGTGAAAACGAATGAAACGGATGATGCACCAATACATCTTGCTTACGAATGGCATGGAACACGTTTTCATTTTTATCCAAGCTATCACGGCGAAACGCTTTGGGAATGGCATGATTAAACGACTGATAACGCAAATTTGGGATTTTAAAATCAAACAACAAGCGCGTCAAATTGACAGGACCATTGACACGGTATAGCTGCTCTTGGCTTAAACCAAACTCATCAAGTAGATAATCCACCATCGGCTGTGGGCAATAGGTCGTCACTTCTAAGCGCACTTTGGCACCAAATCGTCGGTTCTCTAACTCACCTTCCAACGCTTTCGCCAAGTCTTCGACATCATCGGATAAATCTAAATCGGCGTTACGGGTCAAACGAAATTGGTGGCAGCCAGTGACCGTCATGCCAGGGAACAAGTCTTCGATATGCCCGTGAATCACTGCGGTGAGCATGATATGATGTTCTTTACCGCCTGTCAGTTCATTGGGTAAGCGAATAACCCGCGGTAAGCTTCGGGGTGCAGGGACAATTGCCATGTTAATATCGCGACCAAAGCCATCTTTGCCCTCTAAGCCCACCATAAAATTCAAGCTTTTATTGACCAATCTAGGAAAAGGATGCGCAGGGTCAATACTAATCGGCGTCAGCACCGGCGCGACTTGTTCGGCAAAGTATTTTTTTACCCATGCGGCTTGCTCTTGGGTCAATTCATCACGTTTTAAGTAGCGAATGTCTTGCTCCGCCAGTGCAGGCAAAATTTCATCGTTCAAAATACGGTATTGCTCATCTACCGCATGATGGGCGATTTCAGAGATATATGACAAAACCTTACTGGGGCGTATACCATCGATACTGCTCACCACATCGCCCATTTGTACTTTTTGCATCAAGCCTGCGACACGGATTTCAAAAAATTCATCTAAATTGGATGAAAAAATGATCAAGAAAAATAGTCTTTCAAGCAGTGGGTGGCGGGGATTGGTGGCTTGGGCGAGTACCCGCTGATGGAACTGTAACAGTGACAATTCACGATTAAAATACAGCTCGCTATCGTCTTGTTTGTATTCAAACACGTTTGGGTAGCAAATACTGTTAAAGCCTAGTATCGGATTAATTTCTGATACATACTCTTCGCTGGGTCTATCTTGTTTAGCAGTGTTTGGCATAGCACAGTCCTTTTATGGTCAAGCATTTTTAACAGTGTAAAGTTAACAATGTAATGATAAGCGTGTAATGATAAATGAGTTTCTTGACTATTCCGTGTCGGGCAAATCTGCCGCACCCATGCGCCGTAAAATAATTTGGGTTTTGTTAAGCAGGCGGCGGTCGTTACGGTGGTCTTCAAAATATTTGGGGTTAGGTAGCATGGCAATCAAAGATGCGGCTTGTCGCTTGGTCAAATGCGCTGCCGACTTATGGTAGTAGTGCTGAGCGGCTGCTTCAATGCCATACACGCCTTTGCCAAACTCTGCGACATTGAGATAAGCAAGCAAAATCCGCTCTTTGGTCCACATATTTTCAATCATCAAGGTAATTAACGCTTCTTCGCCTTTGCGAAAATACGAGCGATTGGGGTATAAAAATAAATTCTTGGCAAGCTGTTGGCTAATGGTTGAGCCGCCCGCGCTGATAGCCCCCGCTTTTTCATTTTTCTTAATCGCATTCTCAATGCCCTGCACATCAAAGCCAGCATGATTGACAAAGTTGGCATCTTCACTGGCAATCGCCGCGCGTTTTACATTCACCGAAATTTGATTATCATCCACCCACGTCTGGCTGACAGGGGCAAAATTGCCCAAGCGATACAGTATCATGAACATACTGTTATTGATAGGCTGGGTTTTCCAGACAACCAATAAGGCTGCAACTATTACATGAAACGCAACAAAACAGGCAATGACTATGAGCAAAATACGCTTGAACCAGCCGCCAAACCCGATACCGCGGTTGGTGGGTGGTAAAGCTGTGTTGACAGGTTTGGGCTTTAACGACATTTTGGTAGCGGGTTTGGTCACGGTGTATTCCTAACGGCGGGGGCAAAAGCAGCGATGGCTTAAGCTAAAAATATAACGTATTATGGCATTTTTGGCTACATGCTAAGGCAGAATATGTCCGACTTCGACGCGCAACACATGACAAATCCGCACGATCACATGATGGCTGACCCAACTACTTGGCGATTATATGGCACAGTCGGGTGTCATCTGTGTGAAATCGCTGAAAGCTTATTGCTGCAAGCACAAGCCGTTGCCGATATACGCTGGCAGTCGATTGATATTGCCGAGCTGCCAGAACAAGAGATGCTGGAATTTGCTGATAAAATACCTGTGTTGGTCACCGCTACCAAGACGTTATATTATCCTTTTTCCATCATGGATGTTATGGCGTTAAGCTGAAAAGCCCATATAGATTATTGGCATACTATTAAAAATTTAATTCATTATGTCTTGGCAGATTTTTTTATCATCAACGCCATGCCACTAGCTGCGAGATTTTCTTGGGCAGTGGCGTACGCTCAGGTCAAGAGGTGCTCAAAGCCATTGCCCTTGGTGCAAAAGCCACCATGATTGGTCGGGCATTTTTGTATGGCTTGGGGGCATATGGCGAGGACGGTGTGCGCCGCGCGCTTGAAATTATCTACAACGAGATGGACATCAGTATGGCATTTGGTGGCTATACCAATATCCAACAGGTGAGCAAAGATATCCTCATCAAAGGCACGTATGAAGACTTGCTGACTCGTCCCTTCATTGTGCGAGAGCGTACTTAGTTGACCGTAGCAAACGAAAGGACGGATGTGAAGTGTTTTGGCACTTTGCCCGTCCTTTTGCTAATCTCTTGTTAACAGCTTTTTTTAAAGCTGATTTTAAAGCTTAGGTAATTGTTTTTTCAGTAAGCTTGCATCCATTTCCCGCGCTTCAAAACCCTGCGCTTCTTTCCAGCCTGCTTCATCAGCAAAGTACAAGCGATTAAATTGTTCATCACGATAAAACCGCATGGGCTGACCACTGTCGCCTTGAATCACAAAATTTTGCACAACTTCGTGAAATTTGGCACGGATATTGGCTTCATTGTGGTCGCTTGCGAGCGTCGGGGTGATGATATAAGCCAAATCATTGTAAAGTTGTGGACTTAACTGTCTAAACACCGCCTTGTTCTCAAGTAACTTGTGGACGATACGCTTTATATCGTCCAAACCAATCGTGCCTTCATGAAGTTCAAGAAACATCATTTTGATTGCCTCAATGTGTACCAGTGTGTATCGCCAAAAAAATGCTAGTATAACGATTAGCAGTTGAAAAATTAGTGGTTTAACGATTAGTAGTATAAACCCTTAGAAGCTGTATTCACAAGCACATATTTCTCAACAATTGAGTGATATGAGCAATTTTAATAAAAGATTCAGCAGATAAAACCGTAATTTCAAAATCTTTAGCGAGACGACGAGCATTATTTAACCAAGCGAAATTACGCTCGACCACCCAACGTTTAGCAATGATTCTCCACTCACCATTGATTTTTGTAGAAATATCAACAGGGATATTATGATTGTTCATAACATCTTGCTCAAAGGTTTTGCGATAACCTGCATCTGCTGAAATAGCTTCAATGGTTGGATAGGTTTTTAATGCCTTATCAACAACCATAATACCCGCTCTAGTGTCATGAATGTTAGCCGCATGAACAACAACGCCTAGTAGATTACCGATAGTATCAACAAGGATATGTCGTTTTCGACCTTTAACCTTTTTACCACCGTCAAAGCCCTTTTGCTCTGATTTACTGGTGGTTTTAACACTTTGAGAGTCAATGATGGCATACGTGGGTGTTGCTTCTTTACCAACGCTCAATCGTTTTTTTTAACCAATGTTTGTAGTATTTCATCCCAAAGCCCTGCTTGATTGGCTCTGCGATAGAAACTCCAGACTGTCGCGTATGGTGGAAAATCATTGGGTAACATTCGCCATTGACAGCCTGTTTTGGTAATATAAAGCACGGCATTGATAAGCTCTCGTTTTTCCCATTTGTAGCGTCTTTGGTTGCTAAAATGTGGTGCGATGAGTTGCCATTGTTCGTCTGTTAGGTCGGTTGGATAGCTCTTATTTGTCATCCGTAGATTTTAACATAACAAGTTAATATATTTAATGAAATATATTATTTTTATTTATGAATACAGGTTCTTAGAGGACACCTGCGTTCTCTACCTTCTTTTGGCTTAGGATAAAAAACAATTCGCTACCCTGTCTGGGCTTAATTGAATTATAGCAAGGCGCCAGTTTATCAATGGTGAAAAACTGCTGAAATAATGTTTCATATTCTTGCTTATCCCCACCAAACGGTGGACTGCTTTCAAAATGCTTATCTAGCAACACGCCCACCAATTTACCCGTAGGTTTGAGGAGCTTTTGCATTTGCTTGGCATAATCGCTGCGTCTACTAGGGTCAATCGCGCAAAAAAACGTCTGCTCAATAATATAATCAAACTGATACTGCGCAGGGTCTAAGCCAAAAAAATCCGCTTGTAGCAGGTGCGCTTTGGGAAAACTGGGATAACGCTTGGCAAAATTATCCAAAGGGAGCTTGGCAAAATCCACCACATAAACATGGCTAAAACCTTGTTCATGAAGATAGCCTGCCTCGTAAGCATTGCCCGCCCCAGGGATTAAAATCTGCACCGATTTACTCACGCCGTTGTCGAGTAAATGCTCGATATAGGCTTGCAGGGGTGGCGAAATTTTACCGATGTCCCACCCAGTATAGCCATTATCATAGCGTTTTTGCCAAAATTCGGCGTCGTTGACCGAGTGTTCAGTTAGCGTGTTGTTATCTTCCATGATTGCTGCTCCTGATAGTTTTTTAGGCTTTTCGAATGGTTAAAATTTGCTCGCTTCGACCAAATGCGCCGTGTGCGTCATGCAGCACGCTACTGGTCAGACCTACGCCATCGCCCCCAAATTGTTGCACGGTCTCAAGCCCCAGCCAACGCCCAACGGGCATACGGTGCAGATGGATTTGCAAATCTAAATTGGGGAAAAACCATTCAATGGTATTGGGTTGGTGAATACGCGGTACCACGCCATTGGCGGTATCGACCATACCCATCAAATGCACAAAGTCGGATGTGGGCGGTACTTGACCGTTTTCTTCGACCATGTCGATATCGGTATTGATCCACACGATGCCGTCGCCTTGGCGGTTGTCGGGGTCAGCTTTAAGATAAATACTGTCGATATAGCCACCACCCCAATGCTTCATGCCGTCCCAGTTCGGATAGCTTTCTGGATGACCGATTCGCTCATCTTCCAGCCCAGCAATCTCTGATGTGTCGCTGGTTTGCATACGCCACGCGCGGGCAACGATACAGGTTTTGCCATTGGCCGCCATGGTGGTTTCGATCAGTTCGATAGTGCGACCCGGACGGATGATGTGGGTGGTCACGCTAACATCGCCAAAATGAATCAGCCCAAAAATATCCAGACTGATGCGCCCGATACGCATATCACTGCGCGGTTTGAATTGTTCAAGCTCGTAAGCCAACAGTCCGGTCGCTGCCGCCATGTGTTGTTCGTTGTCATTCCATGCGCCTTGGCAGTGGATATTGCAGCGGTAGTTTGATGTGGTGATATCATCGGTCATGGTGCGGTCAAGCAGTGTGTAATAGGTATTGCCCATAAAGTTCCCTTTTGTGACTAAAAATTGCTTATCCATAGAAATTGGTTGTGCCTAAAAATTGGTAAAGTGCCTAAAATTGCTAAAAAATTGTAGCACATTGGCTATCGGCTATTGGTGGAATTTTTGCAAAGTTGCCGCCATGACAACCCGCCAAACTTCGCACGCGCTTAGCATACACCCGATTTGCATCCGCCAAAATCTATTCACCTTCTGCCAATCGATGAGTTTGAAATGCTTAACGATTAGCCGCAAAAAGCCAGTATAATATGCGGATAATATAAAATTTTTTCCTGTATTTTGACACTATCTTATATTTTGATACTCGCCTGTATTTTGACAGCATATTTTAACAACATAAAGATAAGTAATCCTATGACTGCAACTGCCTTACTTGATACCGATCACATCAACACCGACAAGCCGCCGTTTATCTTGGTGGACGGCTCGTATTATATGTTCCGCAATTTTCATGCCTTGCCTGTCACCATGCAAACTACCCAAGGCTTGCACACCAACTCCATCCGCGGCACGCTCAACGCACTCAAAAAACTGATGGAAAAATACCGCCCGACGCACATGGCGGTGGCGTTTGACACCAAAGCGCCGACCTTTCGCCACAAGCTTTCCCCCATTTATAAAGGCGACCGCCCAGAAATGCCCGCCGAGCTTGCCGAACAAATCCCTTACATTCACAAGATGATACAAGCGATGGGCATACCCCTCCTCGCCATTGAAGGCGTAGAGGCTGACGACATCATCGGTACACTCGCCCACCGTGCTTGCCTAGAAGGTCATCATGTCATCATCTCCACAGGCGACAAAGATATGTGCCAATTGGTCAATCCTTGCGTCATCGTGGAAAACAGCTTTGATGACAAGCGTTACGACATCGCAGGGGTCAAAGACAAATTTGGCGTTGAGCCCCGTCAAATCATCGACTATCTCACCCTCATGGGCGACGCGTCGGATGGTATCAAAGGTGTCGCAGGCATCGGCGCAAAAACCGCGCAAAAACTGCTTGAGCAATACGACAGCATTGACAATATCCTTGCCAATGTCGACCAGTTAAAAGGCAAGCAACAACAAACTTTTTTGCAAAGCACCGACAGCATTGCGCTGGATAAACGCTTGGCAACCATTATCACCGACCTTGATATCGTGCCTGACTGGGAGACGTTGCGACTACCGACTGACCCAAGTTTTAACATAGAAGAAAAACGCGCAATTTTTACCGAATTAGAATTTAAAAGCGAAATCGCGTCGCTCAACCATCCGTTTCACCCATCAAATAACGGCAATTTTAAAGCTGCTGAGCCTGCTCAAAATGCTGTGGTCGAAGCGATTAAAGCTAGCCAAGATAGCAAAAATACTGCCAAAAAGCAGTGGCATACTGTCACCACCCAAGCCGATTTTGATACGTTAATCCAGCGCCTTGGCGCATCAAAGCATTTTGTCATTGATACCGAAACCACCGATGTGAATTGGCAACATGCCAAGCTTGTCGGCTTGTCATTTGCGCTGCAATCGCATGAAGCCTATTATGTGCCTGTTGCCCACGTTGATGAGTTGGGCAATCGGATTGAACAACTTACCCGCGAGGATGTTTTAGCCCAGTTAAAACCGATTTTGCAAAATCCACAAATCGGCAAAATCGGTCAGCACTTAAAATACGACGCGCATATTTTGGCAAATTACCATATCGACTTAATCAACGAGCCGAGCAACTGGGCAATGGACACCATGCTTGCCAGTTATGTGATTAATGCTGTTGCCACCCGTCACGGTATGGACGACTTGGCACGCCACTATCTACACACCCAAACCATCACCTTTGAAGATGTGGCAGGCAAAGGCGCCAAGCAAATCACCTTTGAAAAAGTCCCTTTAAATGTGGCAAGTGACTACGCCTGTGAAGACGCTGATATCACCTATCAGCTATTTGAACTGTTTAGCGAAAAACTCAAAGCCGAACCGAACAACGCCAAGCTGCTGCATGAACTAGAAATCCCTGTTGCCCAAATCCTGTGCCAAATGGAGCATGACGGGATTTTGCTCAATAAAGGGTTTTTGGGGGAACTATCCGCGCGCTTTGATGAAAAAATCCAAGCACTTGAAACAGTCGCCTTTGCGCAAGCCGGCGAAACCTTTAACCTTGCCAGTCCAAAGCAGTTGGGTGAAGTGCTGTTTGACCGCTTAGGCATCACAGGCGGTAAAAAAACCAAAACCGGGCAATACTCCACCAGTGAAGCGGTGCTTGCCACCATCGACCATCCGCTAATTGAAACCGTGCTTGAGCATCGCAGTCTGTCTAAGCTTAAAAGCACCTACACAGACGCGTTGGCAAACGTGGCGGACAGCAACGACCGTGTGCATACCAGTTATCATCAAGCGTTGACGACCACAGGACGATTGTCATCGACTGAGCCGAATTTGCAAAACATCCCGATTCGCACCGATACTGGGCGGCTCATTCGTGGCGCGTTTATTGCCCCAAAAGGTCGCAAAGTGCTATCGGCGGACTATTCGCAAATCGAGCTTCGGCTAATGGCACACTTTGCCAATGATCCTGTGCTCATCCGCGCGTTTCAGGAAGGGCATGACATTCACCGCGCCACCGCCGCTGAGATTTTGGGCAAGGCGTTTGATGATGTGACGAGCGAAGAACGCCGCCAAGCCAAAGCGGTCAACTTTGGGCTACTCTATGGCATGAGTGAATTTGGGCTTGCCAAGCAGTTGGGCTTCACTCGCCAGCAAGCGCAAGACTATATCAAGCTATACTTTGCCCGCTACCCTACGGTGCGTGCCTATATGCAAGCCACCCGCACGGCTGCCCAAAACCAAGGCTATATCACCACGATTTTGGGGCGTAAGCTATTTACCCCCGATATGCAGCATCCCAATCGCGGCGTGCGCCAAGCGGCAGAACGCGCGGCGATTAATGCGCCACTACAAGGCAGTGCTGCCGATATCATCAAACTTGCTATGATTGCGGTGAATGAGGTATTGCCAAAAGAAAACGCTAAAATGCTCTTGCAAGTGCATGATGAGCTAGTGTTTGAAGCCGATGAGGATAAAGCCGAGGCGATTGCCGAGTTGATTAAGAACGCCATGCAAGAGGTGCTATCTAAGACAGCCAAAGATAAAGGCTGGGATGTGGATTTTGCGGTGCCGCTCGTCGTTGAAGTAGGCATTGGTGATAATTGGGATGAGGCGCATTGATTGTTAAAGCGTAAAAGAAAACCCACAAATTTTGTGGGTTTTTTAGCATTTTAAAAATTTAATTAATCTTTTGGTATCCATTTATTGATGGTTGTATCGAGATTGCCCGATAATTTTTCTAGATTGAGATATTGGTCAACATAGGCTTTGAAGCGAAAATCATTATTTGGGATAAGCCAACCGTTTAATGCTGATTTTAATGGTTTATCAGGATTAACGGCGCAGAGTACGCCTTTGTATTCATGTTGTTTGACTCTCGCTTCTGCCGCTTCTGTCACGAATACGTCAGCACGTCTTTGCGCGACTTCATCAAAGATAACGAGATTGTCTTTTTGCATTGTTAAATTGGCATTACTCAATGCTGTTTTTGCAAAGTTTTCATTACTACCGCCTGGATTGGCAACGATACGTACGTTAGGACGGTTGATTTGGTCGATGGTTTGGTATTTTTTAACATCGGGACAGCGTACTAGGGGCGTTTTACCATTGACGAAATAAGGCTCAGTAAATAATGCCTGCTGTTGGCGTGGTAGTGAGATAGAAATACCACCAACGGCAATATCGCATTTATCCGCGTTAAAATCACTTAATAAATTCGACCAACTGGTCTTTACCATCACCACATCTGTGCCAAGACTTTTTGCTAAGCCATTTACCAAGTCATTATCAATCCCTTCGAATTTGCCGTTATTATCATAGCTAAATGGCTTGTAATCGCCTGGTGAACAGACGCGTAGTTTTTTGGTTGTCATGACTTGGGATAGTGTGTCTTTGACGCCGACGGGTGCTACTGAATTTAGGGCTGTATCAGCATAACTTGTAGTGCTAAGTGATAGCGATACCATTGATAAGGTCGATAAGAATGTATAGGCTGTTTTTTTCATTGCTAGTCCTTTAACTAGTGGTTTAAGCATTTATAATTTAAAGGATTATAGCTGACTTAAATAAATATTCTTATAAAAAGAAATTTATACCAATAAACTTTTGGTGATAAAAATAAAACCCACAGATTTTGTGGGTTTTTAATTAAACTCAAAAATTTAAAAAATATCTAAATGTTACTTGAAAATTTCTAAACTAATAACCATATGTAACTAAATCATTACTACATTTAGGGATTTTAGAATGGCAGTTAATAGAACTGGTAATTATTGTGCATTTTATGTGGCTGAGCCTTTTAGTGAGTCAAATTTAAATGCAAATGCAACTCATGATTTTGTTTATTACAATACTTTGAGGATGTGGAAAGGAAAAGATCTGCGTTTTCCATTTATCGACTCTCATAGTAAAACATATAGCGTTAGAGACGGTAGTACATGGGAGACACTTAAAGCCCGACTACGTGCAAGGTTAGATGTTTCCAAGAATATTATACTTTTTTTAAGCAGTAAGACTGCTAACTCAAGAGCAGTGAATGAAGAAATTGAATACGGGATTAATAGTGGTTTGCCAATTATTATAGTTTACCCAGATTATAATGAAAAAGCTCAATTATTAGATAGCACAGGAACTACTTTTAATCAAAGCATTCAATCTTTATGGAATAAACTGCCTACTTTAAAAGACAATATGGATAAAGTTCCGACTATACATATTCCAATGAATAAAAATTTGATAGCACAGTCACTTAATGACATAAGGTTTACAATTAATGGGAAAGGAAGTACCAGAGGTCGGTATTTTTACAAAGTCTAATATTTAAACAAATTTTAATTAATTGCCTATTTTTTAAAAATCGGATAACTTAAAAATGCCTAAAGTTAGTTTCTTTGATAAAAATATAATAAAACAATATGTAATTGTAGTATCTGGATTGCTAACTTTAATTTCATTGTTGATTATTTTTATTGATGATGAAGTGTTTAAAAACTGGTGGTATCTGCTTTATGCGGTAATATATCTGATAATTTTATATTGTATATGTTGGTACGTAGCGTGTACTTTAACGAAAGTTAGTCTTGATATAGATAAAACTTCTGTTGATATAATAACGGGTGATATTTTTTCTCAAAGCGGGTTGAAAGTTATTGCTTTTAATGAATATTTTGATACTCAAGTAGATGACATTATTATTGCTAAAAATTCATTAAATGGAAAATTTATTAATAATTTTTTTCCAAATAATGTAAATACACTTGATGACTTTATTAAATCATATAGTTTTAAGCCAGAGAATGTTTCTTCAGAGAATCATTCTCGTCCCGTGGGAAAAAAACAAAGGTATTTATTAGGTACTATCTGCGTTTGGAATAATGAGTACTTATTAACAGCTTTCTCAAGATTTAATAAGCATAATGAAGCAGTTCTTACTATGCCTGAATATGTTAGCTTTTTAGTAAAATTATGGGATGAAATTAATAGTGTTTATGCTCAAAGAAGTGTTAGTGTTCCAATAATAGGTTCTGGTATTACTAGAATTAAAGAGCATAAGACTATTTCAGATGAAGAATTATTGAAAATCATGCTTTGGACATTTCGAATTAGTGAAACTAGATTTAAACATCCTGCCAAACTATCTATTATCATTCATGAGAGTAAAATTGACCAAATAAATCTCTTTGAAATAAAAAATATGGAAAATGGATTTTAAACTTTTTAACAAATAAAAAGCATATCCTTTCGGATATGCTTTTCATTTATTATCTTTGTTAAAATCAAATCGCCTTTAACTGCTCAATTTGCTTATGCATTTCCGCCAGTTGCGTATCCATCTCTGCCAATTTCGCTTTCTCGCTTTCCACCACATTGGCAGGGGCTTTACTCACAAATGCTTCATTCGACAACTTACTACGCAGACTTTCAGCTTGTCTGGTAAGTTTTTCTTGCGCTTTGGCAAGGCGATTAAGCTCCGCCGTTGGGTCAATCAAGCCTTTCATCGGCACGAGCACTTTTAACTGCCCGACCATACTCGATGACGACAACGGTAACTCTTTATCAGAGCCGTCACCCGCATTCACAATAGTCAGCGTATCGACTTTGGCAAGCGATTTGAACTGATTTTCAATACGGCTAAGACGGGCGGTTTCCTCATCGCTGATGTTATCAAGTAGCACAGGCAGACGCACCGCATTGCCAAGCTTCATCTCACCGCGGATGTTACGAATCGCCCCAATCAGCGCTTGTAGCCACGTCATGTCATGCTCGGTCTGTAGGCTGATTAGGCTGTCATCCGCTGTTGGGAAGGCAGCCGTCATGATACTGTCAGTCGCTTTTTTATCGATGATAGGGGCAATGGTTTGCCAAATGCTCTCGGTGATATACGGCATAATCGGATGGGTAAAGCGCATGGCGACTTCAAGACAGTTGAGCAGCACATAGCGGATTTGGGCTTTACGCTCCGCACTCACCGACTCATCGTTTAGGCTCGATTTGGCAAGCTCGACATACCAGTCGCAGTATTCATTCCAGATAAACTCATAGATATCTTGGCTCACCAAGTCAAAACGGTACTGGCTCATGTGCTCATGGATGGCTTTCACCGTGGAGTTTAGACGGCTCATAATCCACTGCTCTGGCAATTCCCACAGTGCGGTATTGACGGTTTTATCAATGTTTAGCGCATTGCCGTCTTTATCGACACAGTTCATCAGCACAAAACGGGTGGCGTTCCAAATTTTGTTACAAAAATTGCGGTTGCCTTCAATGCGCTTGAGGTCAAAATTGATATCGCGTCCCGTACTGGCAAGCGACGTGAAAGTAAAGCGCAGCGCGTCCGTGCCAAACGCAGGGATACCGTCGGCAAATTCTTTGCGCGTGGCTTTTTCGATTTTTTGCGCGTCTTTCGGGTTCATAAGACCTGTGGTGCGTTTGGCGACTAGGGTTTCTAAATCAATGCCGTCAATCAGGTCAATCGGGTCAAGTACGTTGCCTTTAGATTTGGACATTTTTTGCCCTTGTCCATCACGCACCAAGCCATGGACATACACCGTCTTAAACGGCACTTGCGGGTTGCCGTCTTTGTCTTTGATAAAGTATAGGGTCATCATCATCATACGGGCAACCCAGAAGAAAATGATGTCAAAACCAGTGACCAATACGCTGGTTGGGTGGAAGGTTTTGAGTGCTTGGCTATAGTCGTCAAAGTTTAGCTCGCCTGTCCAATCAAGGGTGCTAAACGTCCACAATGCCGAGCTAAACCAAGTGTCTAGTACGTCACTATCTTGGCGCAGCGCTAGGCTATCAGCAAGGTGGTATTTTTGGCGGACTTCCGCTTCATCACGCCCGACATAGATATTGCCCTCGTCATCGTACCACGCAGGGATACGGTGTCCCCACCAAAGCTGACGGCTGATACACCAGTCTTGGATATCGCGCATCCACGCCATATACATATTTTTGTACTGGGCAGGGACAAACTCGGTGCGCCCGTCTTCCACCGCCTCGATGGCAGGTTTTGCCAGTTTTTCGATGGATACATACCATTGGTCAGTGAGCCACGGCTCAACGATGGTGTTACTGCGGTCGCCTTTGGGCACTTTTAAATCATGCGGTTTGATTTCTTCAAGCCAGCCTTCAGCCTCGCTTTGCTCAACCATTTTCTTACGCGCGGCAAACCGCTCAAGTCCTGCATACTCGCTAGGCGTGGGCTCAAGCTGTGGCTCTTTGGTTTGCAAATCAGTAAAAATCTGCATCTCTGGCAAGATATGCGCTGAATTATCAAAGATATTAATCATCGGCAAATTGTGGCGTTTGCCTGTTTCGTAGTCATTAAAGTCATGGGCAGGCGTGATTTTGACACAGCCTGTGCCAAATTCCATGTCCACTGCTTTGTCATCGCCCACAATCGGCACAATGCGACCTGTAATCGGTAGCGTCACGGTTTGCCCGATAAGGTGCTGGTAGCGTGCGTCTTCTGGGTTCACGGCAACGGCGGTATCACCGAGCAAGGTCTCTGGGCGGGTGGTGGCAACGACAAGGTAATTTTTACCGTCTTGGGTTTTAGCATTTTTATCGGTCAAATAATAGCGAAAATGCCACAGTGAGCCTTTCTCGTCATGATTTTCTACTTCAAGGTCGGATAACGCAGTTTGTAGCTTGGTATCCCAGTTGACTAGACGTTTACCGCGATAAATCAGCCCATCTTCGTACAGACGCACGAACACTTCTTTGACGGCATTGGACAAGCCATCATCCATGGTAAAACGCTCACGGCTCCAGTCCACCGAGCTTCCTAGACGGCGGATTTGGCGGGTGATGTTGCCACCGCTCTCGGCTTTCCACTCCCAAATCTTTTCAAGGAATTTTTCACGACCTAAATCATGGCGTTTGATGCCTTGGGCATTTAATTGACGCTCAACGACCATTTGCGTGGCGATCCCTGCGTGGTCGGTGCCTGGTTGCCAGAGGGTATTTTCGCCCAGCATTCGGTGATAGCGGGTGAGCGTGTCCATGATGGCATTGTTAAAGCCGTGCCCCATGTGCAGTGAGCCTGTGACATTCGGCGGTGGCAGGGCAATAGAAAACGATTGTTGTTTATCATAGCTTGGCTGAAAGTAGCCTTTGTCTTCCCACACTTGGTACATGCCGTTTTCGACGTCGCTTGGGTTGTAAGCGTTTTCTAAAGACGTTAAGGCTTGGGCGATTTGATGTTGCGTGCTCATAGATGTTCAACTTTTGCAATAAAAAAGGAAGGAATGTCAAAAAGATAATTAACGGATTTTACCGTAAATTGCCTAGATTGTAGAGTATTTTGTGGGTAAGATAGCGGTTGATAAAATAATAAATGGGTTAATAACTCGTAAGGTTTGCGTTATGCACTTAGACTCTCTAACGATTAAGAACTTTCGGATTTTGGAAGATGTGACGATTGAGAAATTGGGTCATGTGAATTTGATTGTGGGAAAAAATAATTCGGGGAAAAGTACTGTTCTTGAAGCCTTAGCTTTATTAGCAAGTGGGTTTAATCCTGAAGTAATGCTATTTATTTCAAATAATAGAAATGTATATCGTCATCTAAATACAAAAGACATAGAATCTAAGGTATTTTCAATTGAAAATATTATAAGTAAATCTAATGAAGACCCCTTTTTGAATTGGACTTATATTGGAAATCAAAGCCATTATTTAACTTTTGGTTATGTTAAGAATGGTAAAAATAATAATTTGGACATAGATAGAGAAAAAGGATATTCATTTACCTATTTTATTGATGATAGAAATTTTATGAACTTTGAAGTCAAAGCTATAAGTAATAGAGCTTTATTTATGGATATGTCCGAAAATTCACATCATATGAAAAAGAAAGCTTTTAATTTTGGTTATATCACTACTAATAACATTGACTTAAATTTGTTTGCTTCTTCATGGGATAAAATTGCATTAACAGATGATGAAAATTTAGTTTTGGAAATGCTTAAGTTGATTGATAGCGATATAACTAACTTGGCTTTTCTAAGTTTGGTGGATTCTGAAACAAGAATACCATTTGTTAGACTTAAAAATATTGAAAGAAGAATACCATTACATCAAATGGGTGATGGAATTTTCAGACTATTACAGATTATTTTAGAAATTCCAAAGTCAAAAAATAGTATCCTTTTAATAGATGAATTTGAAAACGGACTACATTACAGCGTTCAGCCCAAAGTTTGGGAACTTATCTTTGAACTCGCCCACCGCTTTAACATCCAAGTATTTGCCACTACCCACAGTTGGGACTGTATCGAAAGTTTTTCCCAAGTCGCCAAAGACCGCACCGACATGGAAGGCGTACTATTTCGCATGGGTCACAGCGTCCGCAAATCTGATAAAGGCAAACTTATCGCCACCGTATTTGATGAAGATGACTTATACAATCTAACCAAAATGAATATTGAGGTTAGATAATGATAAAGCACCTTATTGTTGAAGCAGAATCAGATAAATTATTTATCCAAACTTTTTTGCGTCATGAAAATCTAAACCTTCAATTAAACATTGACGTAGCAACACCCCAAGACCTTGAGCCAACCGCCTACACGACAAAACAAGCAGTATTGCAACAGCTGCCAAGGTTAGTAAAACTTTTAGAAACAGGACAAGTAAGCCATATTGGTATTTTGGTTGACATGGATTTTACTGATAAAACCGATATTAAAACCCAAAATCTACGGCAAATTAGCGAGCGATTAAACCCATTAGGATTTTATCAATTCCCACAACAAAATGATGAATTAGGTATTTATTTTGAAAATTTAGATTACGATAACCCAATTGGCGTTTGGCTAATGCCAAATAATCAAGATGAAGGCTATCTCGAAACTTGGATAAAAATGACGATGCCAACGAATGAACAAAATCATTTTGGACAAATCGAAAACTTTATCCATAGCCTTGGAACAAGCCATTTTAAAAATCCTACCACATCACTGGATAAAGCACGGATTTATACATGGCTTGCCACCCAATCAAAACCCACCCAAGATTTATCAAAAGCCTTGGCACTAGCTGACCCAAACACCGCTACCTACCAAAATTTTAAAAACTGGCTTATTACCACATTTGGATAAAGCAAAAAACCGCCATTTTAAAGGGCGGTTTTTATTAAAATCAATCCATTTTACCAGGCACAGGATTATCCAAAATTGTTTGGGTTTGTTTGGCGCGAAAATCACTGATTTTTTGCGCAAGGGTGCTATCACCAATCGCCAAAATTTGCGCTGCCAGTAGCCCTGCATTTGCCGCACCCGCTGCCCCGATGGCAAGCGTACCCACCGCCACCCCTTTGGGCATTTGCACGATGGATAGCAAACTGTCCCAACCGCTTAGGATGGAGGACTTGACAGGTACACCAAGCACAGGCAAATCCGTCTGAGACGCACACATCCCGGGCAGATGCGCCGCGCCGCCTGCCCCTGCGATAATCACAGACAGGCCGCGAGCTTTGGCAGTTTTGGCATAGTCAAACAATCTATCAGGGGTGCGATGTGCCGATACCACTTCACACTCAAATGGCACCCCAAAATCCGCTAACATTTGCGCGGCGTTTTGCATGGTTTCCCAGTCAGATTGACTACCCATGATGATACCGACTTTGACTTGACCTTGTGGCGATGGGATGGGAGGTGGTAGCTGGTGTGTTTGGGCGTTTGGCTGACTTGCTGACATGGAAAATTCCTTTTGCCAAAAAATTGACGGACTTAAAATAAAAAAACGTGCATGAAATGCACGGTTAAAACTTAATATAGCATGATTTTTTACCCTTGAAAATCAAAATCTATGCGGCAACTATATCACCACATTGGCGGGTACTCGCGGCTTTTGCTCAGGGGCAAATTGTTGATGACTAAGCATGGCCAGCTGCGTCTCAATCGTATCGCACATCATCCCTAAGGGCAATTCGTTTTCCCCCGTACCAAACGGCTCGCTGATTTCATCGACGATTTCATTGAGCGCCATAAAGGTGTAGCCAACAAAGCTGACTACAAATGGCGTTACCCAGCCAATCGCATTGCCCAGTCCAAATGGCAGCATAAAGCAATACAGATACACAGTGCGATGCAGCAGCACAAAATAGGCATACGGAATCGGTGTGTTATTAATGCGTTCACAGCCCGCTTGGATATGGGCAATTTCACCCAAGGTGTTATCTAAGCTTTGCCACTGCCAAACATCGATTTTTTGCTCGGCTTGCCAGTTGGCGAGCATCTGCCCCATGATTTGGGTCAAGCGTAAGGCAATAAAGTTTTGCCCAACCACGGCTTGCTGTTCTTCAACCGTTAATAGCCGCTGCAGGTTTGCTGTATTATCCTCACTCCGCAGCTGTTGGCGTAGACTGTGGACAAAAGCGATTTGATGACGGATAAAGGCTTGTTTTTCCGCCATACTGACATTCGGCAGTGTCATCACTTGACGGGCGATGTTGCGACTTAGCCAAACCAGCGTGCCCCACAGCTTGCGCCCTTCCCAAAATCGATCATACGCTGCGTTATTACAAAACCCGTGGAAAATCGCAAGTGAGATACCGAGTATCGCAAACACCGAAGGATTGAGCGGTACAGGCTCGGTGGCGATATGGGTTTGATAAAAATAGATGAAAAAGGAGAAAATAAACAACAAAACTTGTGGCACAATCAGCCGTTTAAAGTACGAGCCTTGCAGCACAAATAGCATCTTTAGCGGCTCAATCGGACGTCGAATCATACCTAACCCATCTTAATCGTTTGCTCACTGGCTATCATTATTAGCCGTAAGCTTTAAACAAATATTTTAATTTATGTTACACCCATTTTAGCCTTGGGTTAATGCTGATATTGAATAAAATTCGCTGAGCTCAAAGCCGGATGATCGGTATCAAATTGATAAGCCGTCAAAAACCCATCTTTGGCAGCAGAATAATCCACACAGACCACTTGATGACTAAGTAGCTCAGGCGTGCCATTGAGCCAATAATGCCCGACAAAAATAGGTTTGTCGTGGTCAAGACCAAACAAAATCTCAGCGCTCAGCGTGTCTTTAGGGATATGAATCAAATCCTCTTGACTGGCGCGCGCAATCTGGTGAATCGGCTGAAACGACAAACTAGGCTGCCACCACTGCACGCGTACATTTTTACGTTGATGACCTTCTTTATCGACCAAATGAATGCCTTCAGGTAGCGGTGCTTCCACACCTTTAAGCACTCTTTCCAGTGCCTCAAAAGGTGGCGTGCCTTCCTCACTGGTTTTTTGTAGCGCAACGGGCGTCAAGCGATTGTCGGTCGTTAATAACGGTTTTAAAATCGCCATCGCATCACTGTCCCAACAAGCATGCACAAAACACGCATCATCCAATGCTAGCCACAGCGGTAATTCATAAAACCGCTTGAGCCAAAACTGGTGCAACTCACTACCAAACCCTACTTCATCAAGGAACGCTTGATGCTGCGAGGTATTTTTATCATTATGTTGTCGTAAATATTGGCTTGCATCGCGGGCATCGGGTGTTGCGTAAGCTAACGCATTATACTCGTGATTACCCATGACCGCGAGCGCTTGCCCGTGGTCAATCATCGCAAATACGATAGATAAGGTTTGCAGCTGTTGACTGCCCCTATCAATCAAGTCGCCTATAAAAATCGCTTGGTGATTAGGAGGCGCTTGAAAACACTGACCATCATGTTGATAGCCCAACTGCGTCAGTAACCCAATGAGTTTATCTGCCTGACCATGCACATCACCAATCACATCATAAATCATATTTTTTACCTTTTACTGCTTTTTACGACTTTACCGTTAACCAGCCAAGCGACTGTTAACTAGGCAACCTGTGGCTGTACAACCTATGAATGGGCAAGCTGTAATCAGGCAAGCGGCGCCACGCAATTTTTTGCCCCTAAATGTTAGCCACCAAAGCCTAAAAATCTAGGGTGCATTAATTGGTTAAAGAAATGCGCCACAATACCGGGCTCAATGGCAATGGTGGCTAACATACCAAAAATACCACCCACCAAATGTGCCGAATGATTGATACTACCGCGACCTTGCCCATCCGCCCACACACTATACGCCACATACGCCACCGCGAACACAATCGCAGGTACAGGAATCACAAACAGCAACAATGTCGACCACGGATTCATCAAGATATAGCTAAAAATTACTGCTGAAACAGCGCCCGATGCGCCTAGACTGCTATAGCGAGGATTGTTCTTTTGTTTTAGATAGGTTGGCACAATCGCCACCACCAAAGCGGCAAGATAAAACAGCACAAATCCTAGACTGCCGAGTTTGGACATGAACAATCCCTGCACCGCTTGTCCAAACGAATACAGGGTAAACATATTAAAAAATAAGTGCATCCCATCGGCATGGATAAAACCATGGGTGACAAAGCGATCGACTTGCCCTCGCTTCACCGCAGGCGGATAAAAAATTAACCTTTGCATCAGTTGGGGTGATTGCCAAGCTAATAAACTGACAACCACCGTAATGATAATGATAAATAAAGTATGGTTAGAAAAAAGTGACATAGCACCTCAAAATAGCAATAAATAATGATAAGTAGGATTATGATAAAGATAGCGTATTATCTCAATAAGCCAAATGTGAATTTATTGATGATAGGTAATACATAAATCTGCCTTGCAGTATAACGTTCAATTTGCCGTATGAAACTAATGACAAACCCTTCAAATTTTAGCAACACACCTTTACCCAAGTTTACCCAAAATGGGGAAGATTTGAATTTTTAACACAATATTTACGCAATAGTTACCTTAACATAACTGAAGGCGTGCCGATTTTGCTTTAATTTATTAGCTATATTTGAGTAATACTGCAAAAGACTTAACAAAATCTGTTGAATTGCGGCAGTCTTTCTCAGTATTGTTAAGCGTAAACTAAATAGCAATGCAATAACAAACCCAACAACCATAAATAATAATTTTTGAAAACATATAATAGAATTATTGGCTAGTGTGCTGGATATAACAATAATACATTGGTTTTATGGTGGTTGATAACCCTTTATTTTTTTGAGGATTGAATTATGAATATCATTGAACATTTAACCCGTACAGTAACACCCGTTCTTTTAAATAATGCAACTGACGAAAACCGCTCATCTTTATTAGAAAAATTATACGCTATTATGGTTGCCCGTCTTGCTGACGGTACCATCTCCAACAGCTTTGCTAATGCAACCATCGCTGATGATGACCATGGCTTTTTTGATCGTGTACTACCAGATACTACCCACCGTACAGAGCTAGTCCAACAGCTTTCACGTCATTACAGTGTACCAGAGCAAGAAACTAGTTCGTTGGTAAGCCGTGCTGCGCCGCTGGTACTGCGTGAATTACGCTCACTTGCAGGTACGACACCGCTCAATACTTTCTTATCAAACAATATTGCGTCTGTGGCTTCTGTGATTCCTGCTTGGGCATATGCATTTATCCCAGCGGGCATTTTGACCATGTTGAATTTGTCGCCTGCGCATGCAGCCACCACGCCTACTGTCCAAACGACCACTCGTACAGAGGAGCATTTGGTTGCTACGCCTAAACGCGATGAAGGCGGCTTGATGAAAATGTTACTGCCAATCATTGGTTTATTAATTTTAGGCGCACTTGCTTGGGCATTGTTAAAATCATGTAATAAAACTGAGCCAGTCGCGACGCCAGTTGTGGCTTCTACCACTGCTTCAACAACGACAACCACTACCACAACTGAAGTCTCTGCGGCAAGTGCAACCAATAGCATGGCAATGCCTGTAGCATCAACCACTGACATGGCGGTAGCAAGCATGCCAATGGCATCTGGCACCACGATGACTACCACTGAAACCACGGCAACAACTATCTCTAGCACTGAGCCTTCAGTGGTATTTGAAAATGGTCGCTTAAGCTTCTACTTTGCTACGGGTAAAGCACAAGTTGCTGGTAATGCTAAAGAAAAAGCCAATGATATCCTTGAAGCCGCTAAACAAGGCAAAAAAATCGGTATCAGTGGTTATACTGACAGCACAGGTAATGCTGCTGCCAATGAGAAGTTAGCAAAAGAGCGTGCCCAAGCAGTTAGATCATTCTTGGTAGCCAATGGTGTGCCACAATCACAACTTGAATTGATCAAACCACAAGACACGACAGGTGCTGCGGGTAAAGACCAAGAAGGTCGCCGTGTCGATGCATACATTGTTGATGACAATGCTGTTCCTGCCACTGGCACCACAACTGTTACAACCGTTGCAAGCCCAGCGAAATAAATCACCTTTTACGGTTGATTCATCGTTAAAAATCCTTGATAAGTTATCGAGGATTTTTTTTGCTGTTAAAAATTTTTAAATGCCACTGGCTTTTTGGGTAAAAAATTTCATCAAGGGTGTGATTTTGCTAACCATGCTCACGCCTTCACTGCGTAGCTGCTGAATCGGACGCAACTGTGTGCCAAAAAGCCAATTAATCCCTGAAAAACTGTGCATCATCATAGCGTTATTAGCATAGCGTTGACGCTCATAATGCTGTAAGGTGGCAAAACTTGCCCACAGCTTGTTGCCTGACCGCTGATAATCTTTTTGTAAAATATCGCTCAAGGCAATGACATCGAGCATACCCAAATTTAAGCCTTGTCCCGCCAAAGGATGCACCCCATGCGCGGCATCGCCAATCAACGCCAAGTTGGCTTTGACATAATTTTTGGCATGTTGGGCACCCAGTGGGAAACTGGCGATTGATTCAATTTCAGTGATATCCCCTAAAGCATAGCCACTGGCAAAGGCGAGTTCTTTGCCAAGCTCGTTTGGCGTGAGCGTGAGTAAATCAAGGGCAGCATTGGTCGGCAATGTCCATACCACCGATTGCCAATGTTGCGGATTTGCCTGATCGTCAGCGGTCACATCTGCCAGCGGTAATAGTGCCAAAGGCCCTGTCGGCAAAAACACTTGTCTGGCTGTCGCCTTGTGTGGCTGCTCGGTTTTGATGGCGCAGCAGATTGCCGTTTGCTGATACGCCAACGTATCTAACCCAATCCCTGCCGTTTGGCGTACCATAGAGCCGCGCCCATCAGCACCGATTAATAGCTTACCTTGATGCGTGGTGCCATTATCTAAGCTAACTTGATACCCCAAATCTTCACCTTGCCAAGCAATATCAGTGACCTTATGCCCTGCAATATGGCGCAAATAGGATTGACCCTGATGGACAAGCCGCTCATCGTCAAAACCGTCATACAGCGCTTTTTCGATGATAAAGGGCTCAACCATACTACCCAATAATTGCGGTGTTTGAGCATCACCAAAATTTAGCTCGCCCACGCCATTGGTTTGCCATACCTGCATTTGGGTATAGTCGGCTTTGCGTTTGCTTTGTTCGATACGCTGCCATGCGCCAACCTCTTTGAGTAGGTTGATACTGGCAACGCTTAGGGCATAGACACGAGCATCACGCTCGGTGAGTTTGTCGCGCCAATCGGCTGCTAAAAGTTTTGGGCGAGCATCGATTAAGGTGACAGGATGGCGCGCTTGGGCGAGCTTTAATGCCAATGTCGCGCCAACAACACCACCGCCGATGATGAGAGTATTATTTTTCATTTTTTGCGTATAATTTTGAAATTGGTATGGCAAAATTATACGCTAGATAGTGGTGGGTTTATAGCAAAAAAGCCATGTTCGTTAAAACACGGCTTATTTATACACAGCTCGTTAAAATTGATTAAAGCGTATCCCGATAACCTGCCAGATAGCAAGCTATTTTTAATCGGATTTCCGCAACCGTATCAGGAAAGGCAGGCTGCCAATTATCATAGGGGATATTGTATGAATAAACAGCTGAGCCGTTTTTGGTATTTGCAATAGCACCCATTAATGAAGTTCGATTATTTTCGCAATCGCCTTTCCATTGCACTTTCTCGTAATTATAATATTTACCATCGGTGGTTTTTTGGGCTTTGCTATAATCTGTCTTGGTAAAATAAGAGATTTGTTTGCTATAAGTGTTTAGCTTTCGCACAGAATCGAAATCGAGTGAGTGTATAAACTCTTTATTGTCTGTTTCACCCAAATTCACCCAATTCGCCCCAACTGCCGAATTAACTGCCATGACCGCTAATAAGACCACGCCTAATTTTTTCATACCAATTACCCTTTGCCATCATGATTTTATAAGTCGTGTTACACCCAAAAAGAAGGGCTAACACAACCTACCTTGTTAAACAATTATCACTCAACAGTAACATTTTGGCAAGAAATTCTATCTACAAAAATCAACTCTTCAGTCCCATCGCAAAGGTAGCCACAGCTGGCTTCACAAACGGCACTTTATCAAAGGCAATGAGTCCGACATTACGCGCAATTTTGAGCAAGGGATTTTGGTGCATAAAACCATACACTACTGTATCGCAGAAAATTTCTACCCGTTTTTGGTCGGCTTTACGGCGTTTGGCATAAGTTTGTAGCATGCGACTATCGCCAATATCTTCGCCGCGCATCACTTGCTGTGCCAGCATTTTGGCGAGCGTATCAGCATCGCGCATACATAGGTTAAAGCCTTGTCCTGCCACAGGGTGCAAGGTGTGGGCGGCATTGCCCATGATAACGCAGCGACCTTTGACTTGGCTATCTGCCAATATTTTGACCAGTGGATACGCGCCGCGTTTACCGGCTTTGACAAACTTGCCTGCTAAGCTGCCAAAGGCTTGTTGAATGGTGTCAAGAAAGTATTGGTCGTCGTCCAAATAGCGCTGTTCTTCGCCTTTTGGGCACACCCACACCACAGAGCGGCGGTAGCCTTGCTGGGCTTGTCGTCCATCCCCTTGACTGATATCAAACGCATCAACCAAAGGCAACACAGCAACTGCGCCCATTTTATTAAAGCGTTCAATCGCTTGATGCTGGTGCGGTTTGTCCGTCATGACCACGCCCACGACACCTACTTGGTGATAATCGTGTGCAGTTGCGCCAATGCCCAGTAGTTGCCGGCTTGGCGAGTGCTGACCATCACAAGCCACCAATAAATCAGCTGTTAAGGTTTGGCGAGCTTGGTGGGCTTGGTCAAAGCGAATGGTGACATCGGTTGCCGTCTGTTGTATATCGGTCAAAGTGGCACCGTCTAGCAAGGTTATCAGCGGATTGTTTTGCACGGCGAGCAGTAATTTTTTGCCAAGCCATGCGTTTTCCATCACTTGTCCAAAACTTTCCACCCCTTCAGCGTGTTTGTTGAGCGTCGCTTTACCAAAACTACCTTCTTCACTGATGTTAACTTCATCGATGCGGCAGGCATGGCTTTGTAAATCATCCCATAGCGCTTTGCCATTAAAGGTGATACCACGATAAATTTGTACCGTACGGCGTGACAGCGCGATGTTACGGCTGTCAAATTGCGCGCGGTCTAAGTCATCATCAGGGCTGATGGTCGGATAGTTGGCTTTTTCTAGTAACGTACTTGAGATGCCTTTGTCGGCAAGCAGTAAAGCAAAGGATAAACCAACATTGCCGCCACCGATAATCACCACAGTTTGGGGGGTAAGAATATTCATGATTGTTCTCTTTTTTAAAGGGCGGTTAAATCGCACCTTATCAGAATTTTTTACCAGTTTAGCACAAATCCTTACGCGCTTTGTGGCGGCAATTGGGTAAAATCCATAAAGCAAATGTTAAAGGACTAAGCAAAATGTCGCTATTACAGTGGTTATTGCTGTTTTTGCTTAGCAGTATATTTTATAGTTGGGTGCTGCTGGGAAATGGCGCAAAATGGCTAGAAGGCTGGCTATCTTGGTGGCTAATTGGCTGGTTTTCGCTAGATTGGACCGCTGAGCAAATCCGCTTGTATGTACTGATCATTTGGATTGTTGAAACGATTTGGTTTGTGGTCGGTTTGTTTCAACCAAGTTTACGTACTTTTTAGACTGACTTCGACAAAAATTTTGGCTACCTTTTTTTGTGAGGTTCTGTTAAAATAGGCAAAATCAAACCTTAGCGAGTTGGCATGATAAAGTTAATGGCACAGACTGGTAACGCATTAAAACCAGTTAGCTATTTTCTTTAAAATCAATGTCTTCTCGCTTTTTTGTGGGCGATACTTTTTACGGTATGTGCATTGACTGGGCATAATTTACCGTCGCACACATGGGTAGAACACAGGATACGAGCGGAGGCACTAGGTGAACACGAATTACGCAAAAGCAATTTTGGCATTGGCAGATGGTACGGTTTTTTATGGTCGCAGCATCGGTGCTAGCGGACACACCGTTGGTGAAGTCGTGTTTAATACAGCGATGACAGGTTACCAAGAAATCTTGACTGACCCAAGCTATGCCCAGCAAATCGTCACCTTAACCTACCCGCATATCGGTAATACTGGTACCAACGATGAAGACACAGAGTCAGGTCGTATTCACAAAGTGTGGGCAAATGGATTGATTATCCGTGATTTGACCATGGCGACCAGTAACTTTCGCTCAAGCCAATCACTCAATGAGTATCTGATTAACCATAACACCGTTGCCATCGCTGATATCGACACCCGTAAACTCACTCGCCTACTACGTGAAAAAGGCGCACAAAACGGTTGTATTATGACCGCCGATAGCGACGGTCATCTGGATGAAGCCAAAGCAATCGAACTTGCCAAAAGCTTTGCCGGTATCAAAGGCATGGACTTGGCGAAAGTCTGCTGTGACCAAGCGGGTTTTACCTGGACGCAAGGCTCATGGCAATTGGTGAGTCCAGAAGTGAGCCCAACTTGTGGTCACTTTAAAGAATTGGGCACTGACATTGAGCAAAAATTTAACATCGTGGCGTATGACTTTGGCGTCAAAACCAACATTTTGCGCATGCTCGTTGACCGCGGCTGTCATGTCACCGTTGTGCCAGCCCAAACGCCTATCAACGAGGTACTCAAACACAACCCAGATGGTATTTTCTTGTCCAATGGTCCTGGCGACCCTGAACCTTGTACTTATGCCATTGATGCGATCAAACACATCATTACCCAAACTGATATTCCGCTGTTTGGGATTTGTCTAGGTCATCAGCTATTGGCACTGGCTAGCGGCGCGCAAACTGTCAAAATGAAATTTGGTCACCACGGTGCCAACCATCCTGTACAAGATATCGAGCAAGGTACGGTGATGATTACCTCACAAAACCACGGTTTTGCGGTGGATGAAAGTACGCTTCCTAGCAATGTGAAAGTGACGCATCGTTCGTTATTTGATGGCTCAAATCAAGGCATTGAGCTCACTAACAAGCCTGCGTTTAGTTTTCAAGGACATCCAGAGGCAAGCCCAGGACCCCATGACTGTGCGCCATTATTTGATAAATTCGCAGCTATGATGGTAAAGGCGAAAGGTTAATTTTAAAGTGCATTAATTGCACTTTTTTAAAGATAAAATTTGAGATTTATATGACCGAAATTAAAATCAAAGACTTGCGAGGGGTGGGTGACGTTGAGCTAAATCTTGACGATACTAAGCGAGTTTTTGTTTTTTTTGGGTCCAATGGTGTTGGGAAAACTAAAACGTTAGAAGCTTTGTTTTTATTTTTACTAGGAAAAGTTAAAGACTTTTCAACACCTTTTTACTCGAAATTTCATAAAAAGTTATTTGAAAATATTTATTTTAATAACGATATTATGAATCTTACCGATCATCTAACAAATGATTTATTTGATAAAATTTCTAATAAAGAATTTCTAGCCATAGCCTATTTAGGTGCTAATAGCCGTTCTGACGTACATAAAAATCGCTATTCTCAAGAACCATTTGGAGAAGTTAATCAACGAAAACAGATTTTTTCAAAGCTAATAGGCGAATTTTTTTTAGGTGTTAATGATTATAAGCTTAGTCAATTTGGTATGTCTCAAGACATTAATAAATGGTTTACTGAAAGAGCCAAGTCCGTTAATCCC